>CAKRRG010000025.1 GCA_934394545.1 uncultured Blautia sp. | reverse complement strand
TGCGATAGTGGCGTAGTTGGTAACGCGCGACCTTGCCAAGGTCGAGACCGCGGGTTCGAGCCCCGTCTATCGCTCTCTAAGAACCAGGAATTGAGTTTCCTGGTTTTTTTGTGCAATCTGTCTGCTAAAGCAGACGGCATCTGGCGCAAAGTGTAAATAGAGTTTTATAAGCTGTTTTCATCAGCGCATATAGTTCCATAGAAATTGAGGAGATATAGACCGGAAAGTCCAACCAGCGCATAAATGATCCTGGATATCCAGCTCATGCTTCCGAAAATCAGAGCAACCAGATTGAAATGAAAGAATCCGATCAATCCCCAGTTAACAGCACCGATTATTGTAAGTGTCAGACAGAAACAATTCAAAAATTTATTACTCATAAGTCACCATCCTTTCGTATTTATGTTGTCCGTTTTTCTTATATATATACATAAAGATGATGATACCAGGGTCAAAAGGTCAAAAAGCCGATGCAAGCTCGCTTGCAAGAGGTCAAAAAAACGCGAAAGCTTTAAAGTGGACTTTCGCGTAAATTCTGGAGCAATTAGTTTATTGGAGAGTTAATGTCTGTGTCGCAGTAATTCCCATATCCAGTCCAAATGTATCTACCGCCTTTAAGGTAACAGGACTCATATCTTTAAGGGAAAAGGCCTGGCATACATTCAAAGTTTCGCCTGGCTGTATCTCTTTCATAAATGCATCAATGGCATCATCGCTGCTTTCCGGAATTGCTGCTTCCAGAGAAGCACCGTTCTGAGAGGCGGTCAGATTTACATCAACCATAGCACTGGAAGCACTTTCGCCGTTATTGGTATAATCGTAGTAAACCAGAAGACAAGGTTCACCACCAAAATCTTTGGAAACCACGTTGCGGGTATAATGAATAGAAAAGCGTTCGTTAGAAAGATCGATTGTGCCATTAGAATCTGCCGGGGGCTGAACATCAGAATCTGTTGTCTGCTCTGCTGCTTCATCAGAATCTGCAAGAGCCTGGCTGATTTCATCCTCGACACTCTTAAAGTTGGCAGACATGATCTTTACAGTTTCATCATCCAGCGCTGTAACCTTCCACTGACCATTTACTTTAATCATAGGATACATAACATCAGCTTCGCTGAACTTATCCTCCATGCCGGCTGCTTTTTCATTTAAAATAGAGGCAAGCTTGTTCTGGGTTTCCTGTTCAGTCAGACTTTCTCCGGAAAAAGCGCTGGAAACGATCTGGCGAAGGAATTCTGTTACAGTATCGCGGTAAATGTCAGAACCGTCTATATAGCGGATACGGGCAGTAACCTCTGCAGTACCATCCTGAAAGCTAAAATGAGTCTTGGTGATTTTCCATGACATCTTGGCATTAATGGATTTAAAAAAGCTTTCATAGGTTGTATTTCTTACATCTGCATGATCAAGTGCAGACAGATCTCCGCTTTGGAGCTGGCTTTCCATTGTGCTAAAATCAAGATTCCGGATTCCTGTAAGATATTTATTTAATTCCTTTCCAGGCTGGCTGCGTTCATAAAAATAGTAGCCGGTGCCTGTACCGATGGCCAGAATAAGAAGCAGAAAAAGCAAAATACGTCCGGCTTTACCTTTCTTTTTCTTCTTTTGGGGAACTGTTTGTTCATCTGGTATATTTAATTGTTTTTCCTTCATGTTTCCTCCTTAATATTTGAAGTGTGCCATCATTTTTATTATAGTATACTCCTATGAGAGTGTCAAAGTATTTACAGTAAGCTTATAGTGTCTATTTACGGGGGATTATTGTTTATGTTACAATATGGAAAAATAGTCGGGGCTTTTGACTCCGAAATCTGAAAAAAGAAGAAAGGCGGAAACGTTATGAGTGCAAAGTATGAAGCTTATATAGAATCTGAGGCAGACGGCCTTGATATTTCCGTTCTGGCAGTGGTCCCTGACGAGAAACCATACAGGGGAATTCTGCAGCTCGTTCATGGAATGAGTGAATATAAGGAGCGATATCTTCCTTTTATGGAATACATGGCAAAAAGAGGCTATGTGTGTGTCATACATGACCATAGAGGCCATGGGAAAAGCGTTCGCGCCATAGATGACCTGGGTTATATGTATGGCGGCGGTGCAGAGGCGATCCTTAAGGATATTGAAGTGGTAAATCGTGAAATGCACCAGCAGCTTCCGGAACTGCCGCTGATCTTGTTTGGACACAGTATGGGTTCGCTTGCGGTAAGAGCCTTTGCAAGAGACCATGATGCTTGTATTGATATGCTGATCATATGTGGTTCTCCAAGCAAAAATTCGGCAAGACCACTGGGAGAAGCAATTGCACATGTGGAAAGTGCTGTTTTTGGATCGGACCACAGAAGTAAGATAATTGAAACGATTTCTTTTGCAGGGAATGTGCTGCGCTTCCGTAAGGATAAGAATTGCACTTCCTGGCTTTGTGCAAATAAGGCAGCAGTTCAGGAATATTCAGATTCCCCATTGTGTGGATTTACCTTTACAGATGATGGTTATCTGGCGCTTTTTGAACTTATGAAGAGAGCCTACGATATAAAAAACTGGCATTGTACCAAGCCTGAAATGCCAGTACTTTTTATCAGTGGATCGGATGATCCTTGTATGATCAATGTGCGTCATTTTGCGAAAGCAGTGCGTGATATGCGTCATGCAGGTTATGTGGATGTAAGAGGAAAGCTTTATCCGGGAATGCGCCATGAAATCCTGAATGAGGCAGACAGGAAGAGGGTATATCACGATATTGCTTTTTACATAAAGAAGAAAGGTTTCTGAGAAAGACTTCGGTTCCGGTATAGATTGCCCTGTTTTGCACATACTGATGTTATCTCAGACTGGAAAGCGGTCTGAAATCCTGACACAGTGCGAAATGGAGATCCATATGAGAAAAAAAGGCTGGTTTTTGCTGTTGGTTCTTCTTTGTGTAGCTTTTCTCATGAGCTGCAGTAAGGAAACAGAACCAGATGAAGCAAAAGGTGAATTGGTAAGAATTGAGAGAGAAGGGTGCCAAATGGGCGCTCTTCTTTTTTGTCCGGAAACGGACATCTTAACCTGTTAGATGAGTCCTTTGCCAAGTGAGCGAGGAACTGTATGACAGATGTATGCACTTACAAGAAAGACAAATGTCTCTGTAAAAAATACACAAAAATATTTGAAAATACCACTTGAAAATTCTACAATATTAGAAAAATACAATGATACTGTTCTAAAGTTTAAAATGTTACTTGAATAAAGCGTTGCAAAATGATATAATTTCCATCATATATTAAAAAAATGAACGCTGGTCAGAAAACCCCCTCTCTTTTGGGAAAAGAAATAATAGTTTTCGACCAGATGAAACAAGGAGGAAAAATGGGAAAGTACTTTGCAAAAAGACTTGGAATGGCAATTCTGACTATCTTTCTGGTAGCCTGTCTTACCTTCCTGCTGATGAATGCTGTACCGGGAAGCCCATGGCTCAGTGAGAAAACACCTTCTGAAACCACACTTGCAGCGCTGAATGCCAAATACGGACTTGACAAGCCGGTATATGTACAGCTTTTTATGTATCTGAAAAATATTCTTCACGGTGATTTCGGGGTATCTCTTAAAATGCAGAAGAACCGTGCAGTTCTTGACATTATCACCGATATGTTTCCGGTATCTGCCAAGGTAGGTGCACTTGCACTTGCATGGGCCATTCTGGTAGGCGTACCTCTTGGATGTCTTGCTGCATTCAAGCGAGGCAAGCTGACAGACAGTATTCTTCGTGTGATCTGTACACTTGGAATTTCCATGCCAAGCTTTGTTGTGGCATCTGTTCTTTTGGTAACCCTGACTGGAAATAATGCATTGAATCTGTTTCCTTCTATTTTTGATCCTTCACAGGGATGGCGTGCTTATGTGCTTCCTTGCTTTGCTCTTGGATTTTATCCAATGTGCTACACGGCACGTCAGACACGTTCTGCAATGCTGGATTCTTTAAGTCAGGAATATATTAAGACAGCTCGCGCAAAAGGTCTGAAAAACAAAAAAATTATTTTCAAGCATGCTCTTAGAAATGCACTGATCCCGGTTATTACATATCTGGGACCGCAGGTGGCATTTACACTTTGCGGTGGCTTTGTTGTAGAGAGCGTTTTCTCGATTCCGGGACTGGGTCGTTATTTCGTACAGTCTATCCAGAACCGTGATTATCCGGTTATTATGGGAACTACGATTTTCCTTGCAGCATTTATTATTCTGATGAACCTGGTTGTAGACCTCCTGTATAAGGTTGCTGACCCGAGAATCAGCCTTACGAAAGGAGGAGAATGATCGTGGCAGAAGATAAGAAAATCAAGAAATGTCCGGTTAGTCTTCAGCCGGATATTGAGAATCTCCTACAGGATCTGACAGCAGACGATTTCACATCTGCATCCAGTCAGGAGAAGGCTGATTTCATTCAGGACCGCCAGAGCGTTTCCTACTGGAAGGATGCCTGGAGAAGACTGAAGAAGAACGTTGTAGCTATGGTTGCACTTGGTGTGATCCTGTTCCTGTTTTTGTTTGCCTTTATGGGACCGGTTCTGATCCCATATGGTTACGATGAATTTAACAAAGGTGCTGAGAACCTTTATCCCTATCACTACACACTGGAGGATACCCAGCGTGTGAACGACGAGATCGCTTCCAGAACCCAGTCCGATGTAGTGGATGTAGATGAAATGATCGCCCAGGCGAAAGCAGAAGCTGAGAAAAAGGGCGAGAAATTTACAAAGAAAGATGAAGCAGTTATCCGTGCAAAAGCAAAAGTCGCTGCAAAACCTTCAGAAGCTTCTTCTGAGGAGCAGAGTGTAGATGAGGATTCCATCCGCAAGGAGCTTGGAATCAAGAAGCATATCTTCGGTTATTCACAGGCAGAGCTAGAGCGCAAGGCAAATGGGGAAAAAGTATTTCCACATGTTTTTGGTACGGATATGTATGGCCGTGATATTCTGGTCCGTGTTATGTATGGTGCCAGAGTTTCCATGTCCGTTGGTGTATTCGCAGCAATTCTGGTACTTGTGATCGGTGCTCTTTACGGAGCAATTTCCGGTTATTGCGGTGGTAAAGTAGATGCAGTTATGCAGCGTATTGTAGAACTGATTTATGCAGTTCCGGAGATGTTAGTTGTGCTTCTGATCGCAACTGCACTGAAACCAATCCTTACGGAGTATGTAAATTCAGCAGGAACTGGTCCCATGAAAACATTTGTGAATGTTCTTGGACCGAACCTGATTTCCATGTTCATTGCGTTTGGTCTGTTATACTGGGTTACCATGAGCCGTATTATCCGTGGACAGGTACTTCAGCTGAAACAGCAGGAATATGTAACAGCCGCCAGAGCACTTGGAGCATCTGGCGGCAGGATTATCCGCCGTCATCTGCTTCCGAACTGTATCGGACAGATTGTTGTTACTACCTGCCTGCAGATTCCGTCTGCTATTTTCCTGGAGTCTTTCTTATCCTACCTTGGTGTTGGTGTTTCTGCACCGCTTCCAAGCCTTGGCTCCATGGCAACCGACGCATTAAGTGGTATGTATACGTATACTTACAGATTGATCGTGCCTTCTGTGATCCTGAGTATTATGATCCTTGCATTTAACCTGTTTGGTGATGGTCTTCGTGATGCTCTTGATCCGAAGCTTAAGAAATAAGAGAGGAGGAGAATAATGTCTGAACAGAAAAATAAATTACTGGAAGTAAAAGACCTGAAAGTCTCCTTCTTTACCCCGGCAGGTGAAGTAAAAGCTGTTGGCGGTATATCTTATGACCTTGATTATGGCGAGGTTATGGGAGTTGTTGGAGAATCCGGTTCTGGAAAGAGCCAGGAAGCATATTCTATTATGGGGCTCTTACAATCACCGGGTAAAGTAATCGGAGGCTCCATTACCTTTGAGGGAAAGGATGTCCTTTCTTTTTCAAAGGAGGAAATGACGGCATTTCGAGGAAATAAAGTTGCCATGATTTTCCAGAACCCAATGACCTGTCTGAATCCGGTTTATACCATCGGAAATCAGCTGGTTGAGGCTCTTCGTGCCCATGACAAGAAGATCAGCAAGGAAGAAGCGGAAAAGCGTGCCATGGAAATGATGGAGATGGTTGGTATCAACAATGTGGAAAAACGTATGAAGCAATATCCACATGAATTTTCAGGCGGTATGAGACAGCGTGTTATGATCGCTATGGGACTGATCTGTCATCCACAGCTTTTGATCGCAGATGAACCAACCACAGCACTTGACGTTACCATTCAGGCGCAGATTCTGGATCTGATGAAGTCTCTTCAGAAAAAGACCGGAATGGGAATTATTTTTATTACACACAACCTTGGAGTTGTAGCGGATATCTGTGATAAGGTATCTGTTATGTACGCAGGTAAAATTGTTGAGCAGGGTCCTGTAGATGATATTTTTTATGAGCCTGCCCATCCATATACAAAAGGTCTTCTTCGTTCTATGCCTCGTGTGGATGCCCAGAGTTATGAGAGACTGATCCCTATTGAAGGAACACCGGTTGATATGCTGAATCCGCCAGAGGGATGTCCGTTCGCACCTCGCTGTGAGCAGTGTATGAAGATCTGTCTGAAGAAAATGCCTCCTTACGTGGAAGTAGGCGAGAAGCACCGTTCCGCCTGCTGGCTTCGTGTTCAGGAGCTGATGAACAAGGAGGAAAAATAAATGGCAGAAGAAAAGAAGCTTCTGGAAATCGAAAATCTGCGAAAGTATTTTCCGGTAAAGGGAATAAATGGACCTGGAGTACAGGCCGTACAGGATGTTTCCTTTTATATCAAAAAAGGTGAAACACTTGGTCTTGTAGGAGAGTCCGGATGTGGAAAGACCACACTGGGAAGAACAATCCTTCGTCTCTATGAGCCAACCGGAGGAAAAATCATTTATGATGGTGAAACCATTTACGACAATCCTCTGAATAAAGACGGCAAACCTCTTGGAAAACCAAAGGCTGTAAAAATGCTTCCATACAGAAGAAAAATGCAGATTATTTTTCAGGATCCATCTGCTTCTCTTGATCCTCGTATGACAGTTGGTGAGATCATCGGAGAAGCCATTGATATTCACAAGCTTGCGGCAAATAAGAAAGACCGGGCTGACATGATCAAAGAATTGTTAGCAAAGGTTGGCTTGAATACAGAACATGCAAACCGCTATCCACATGAGTTTTCAGGCGGCCAGCAGCAGCGCGTGGGTATTGCCCGTGCACTTGCGGTAAAACCGGAATTTATCGTCTGCGATGAACCGATTTCCGCACTGGATGTTTCTATCCAGTCACAGGTTGTAAATATGCTGGAGGACATGCAGGAGCAGATGGGACTGACTTATCTGTTCATTGCCCATGATCTTTCCGTTGTCCGTCATATTTCCAACAGAATCGGAGTTATGTATCTTGGTTCTCTTGTGGAGCTGGGAGAGAGTTATGAACTGAACCGGCATCCGATCCATCCGTATACACAGACACTGCTTTCCGCAGTTCCGGTTCCGGATCCAGCACTGAGCAGAACAAGAAAGCGTATTATTCTGGAAGGAGACGTGCCAAGTCCTATGAATCCGCCAAGCGGATGCCGTTTCCACACCAGATGCCCATATGCCACTGAAAAGTGCAGCCAGGTTGCTCCTGTGTTTAAAGAGCATGAACCTGGGCATTGGGCAGCCTGTCATTTACTTGACAAATGATATCTATTTTGGTATTACGTTCTTCGGATAGAAGAACTGCTTAATACAAGCGTCGGTTCTCATTTCTCATGCGGCGCAAAAAGTATAAAGGAGGAAAAGTAATGAGAAGAAAATTTATGTCTATGGCACTGACTGCAGCTATGGTAATAAGTATGGCAGCCACTCCTGTATTCGCTGAGGATACAGCATCTGATGAAGGATTCAACCTGAACCTTTGTATCGCATCTGAACCGCAGACAATTGATCCTGCACTGAACTCAGCAGTTGACGGAGCAATCATGTGCAACCATATGTTTGAAGGTCTTGTGAAATGGGTAAATGATGGCGAAGGAAATGCCGTGACAGCTCCTGGACAGGCTGAGTCCTGGGAAAAGGCTGAGAACGAAGACGGCACTGTAACTTATACCGTTAAACTTCGTGATGGCATCAAATGGTCTGATGGACAGGCTGTAACAGCTGGTGACTTCGTTTATGCATGGCAGCGTCTTGCAAATCCTGAGACAGCAGCAGATTACTGCTACATGATCGACATGGTAAAAGGATATGACGCAGTTGCTGACGGAAGCGCTGATCCAAGCACTCTTGGAATCACAGCAGTTGATGATCAGACTCTTCAGATCGATCTTACTTATGACTGCCCATATTTCGAAGAAATCATGGCATTCCCGGCAACCTTCCCGGTTCGTCAGGATATGGTAGAGAGCAGTGACAACTGGACATTTGATCCAAGCACCTACATCGGCAATGGACCATACAAAATGACAGAGTGGTCTCACAATGCTTACATCTCCATGGAGAAAAATGAGAACTACTATGATTATGAGAACCTTGGACCGGATACTATTAAATTTACACTTCTTGATGACAACAACGCAATGCTCAAAGGTTACAACAACGGTGAGCTTGATTTCATCGAGAACCTTCCGGTAGACGAGATTCCAACTTACCTTGCTTCTGGAGAACTTGAAATCGGTGACTACCTTGGAACCTACTATGTATGCTTCAATACAGAGGACGAAGTTTTCTCTGACCCTAACATCCGTAAAGCATTCTCACTTGTAATCGACCGTAACTACATCGTAGAGAACGTTTCCCAGGCTGGTGAGGTTCCGGCTGACGGATATGTACCGAATGGTGTAAATGATGCAGCTGGTGCAGGTAGTGATGACTTCCGTACAGTAGGCGGTTCTTACTACAGCATTTCTGAGGAAGACTATGAAGCTAACTGCGAAGAGGCTCGTCAGCTTCTTGCAGACGCTGGTTACCCGAACGGTGAGGGCTTCCCGACTGTAGAGTATCTCTACAACACAGCTGATAACCACAAGAAGATCGGTGAGGCTCTTCAGAACATGTGGCAGACAGAGCTTGGCGTAACCGTTAACCTGAATAACCAGGACTGGAATGTATTCCTTCAGAACAGAAAAGATGGTAACTTCCAGATTGCTCGTAACGGCTGGATCGCAGACTACAACGATCCTTGCTCCTTCCTGGATATGTGGTACACAGACGGCGGTAACAACGATGCCCAGTACTCCAACCCTGATTATGATGCAGCTATTGATGCAGCAAAAGCTACTTCCGATCCGGAAGAGCGTATGAAAGCATTCCATGAAGCAGAGGATATCCTGATCGGACAGGATAGCGTACTTGCTCCTATTTACTTCTATACACAGCCATACATGCTCAATGAGAACATTGACGGTATGTACTATACACCACTTGGATACTTCTTCTTTGGTTACACAAGCAAGAAATAATTCAGACTGGATTCAGCAGGCTCCCGGAACATGGATAAGTTCCGGGAGCTTGTTTTTGTTATATAAAAACCGTATTTTATGTTATTGACCGATTATGTGGGATGGCGGTATAATAAACACTAGACAATAATGACAGTAACAGACAGGAGGAACACATGATGAGAGCCAGCGGTATTTTATTGCCTATATCCAGCATCCCTTCCAACTATGGAATCGGATGCTTTTCTAAAGAAGCTTACACTTTTGTAGATCAGCTCGCAGAAGCGGGACAGAAATACTGGCAGATCCTGCCACTTGGGCCAACCGGATACGGGGATTCCCCCTATCAGTCTTTTTCTACATTTGCAGGAAATCCTTATTTTATCGATCTGGAGGAATTTATCCAGAGAGATCTTCTCACAGCAGCAGAATGTGCAGAGTGTGACTGGGGCGGCAGCAAGAGCTATGTAGACTATGAGAAGGTTTATCTTTCCAGATTTTCCCTTCTTCGCAAGGCGTATAGACGTTTTTACCAGATGGATAAAAAAGACAAAGAGCTTCAGCTGATCCGTGAGGAAATGGAAGTCTTCCGGAAGGAACAGGACTTCTGGCTGGCAGACTATTGCCTTTATATGGCAGTGAAGGACAGCCTGGACGGAATTTCCTGGAATCAGTGGCCGGAAGACTTAAAGACACGTAAGCCTGAGGCTCTTACAGAGGCAAGGGAGAAATTGAAGGAAGAGATTGGTTTCTATGCATTTCAGCAGTTCTGGTTCTACCGCCAGTGGAGCCGGCTGAAGAAATATGCAAATGACAGGGACATTAAGATCATCGGGGATCTGCCTATCTATGTGGCTTTTGATGGCGCTGATGCATGGGCGAACCCGGACCTGTTCCAGTTTGATGAAAATGCAGTTCCAGTAGCAGTGGCAGGATGCCCGCCAGATGCTTTTTCTGCTACAGGACAGTTGTGGGGAAATCCTCTGTATAATTGGGAATATCATAAGAAAACAGGTTATAGCTGGTGGAGTCTTCGTATGGCTCATTGCATGAAGCTGTATGATAAAGTCCGCATTGATCATTTCAGAGGCTTTGATGAATATTGGGCAGTGCCTTACGGGGATGAGACTGCTGAGAATGGAAAATGGGAGAAAGGACCTGGAATTGAGCTGTTTAAGGTTCTGGAAAAGAATATGGAAGAACTGGATGTGATTGCCGAAGATCTTGGATTCCTTACGGATTCAGTAAGAGAACTTCTGGCAGCTTCCGGTTATCCGGGCATGAAGGTACTTCAGTTTGCTTTTGATGAAAGTGGTGAAAGTGTATACCTTCCATTCCGGTATGACAAGAATTGCATTGTATACACAGGAACCCACGACAATGAGACTACCAAGGGATGGTTTGGAAATCTTACAGAGTCAGGCAGGGCCTATGTGAACCAGTATACTGCATCCGAAGGAAAAGATGTGGATGAATGTGTGTGGGGACTTATCCGGGCGGCACAGTCCAGCGTGGCGGACACTTGTGTAATTCCCCTTCAGGATTATCTTTGTCTTGGAAATGAGGCCAGGATGAATACGCCTTCTACTTTGGGAGATAACTGGAAGTGGCGCTTGACAAAGGAGCAGTTTAAAGAGGAAACCATTCAGAGAATTTATAAGATGACAAAATTATATGGCCGGATCCAGGAGCATAAAGAGAAATGAATAGATTGATCAGATTTTTAAAGGGGTATGAGAAGGAAAGCTTTCTGGCACCTCTGTTTAAAATGCTGGAGGCTACCTTTGAATTAATCGTGCCTCTGGTTGTTGCCCGGATTATGGACGTTGGAATTAAGAATCAGGACAATGTTTATATCTGGCACCAGTGTGTGATCATGGTACTGCTTGGTGTGATTGGCCTTGCCTGTTCTCTGACGGCACAATATTTTTCCGCAAAGGCAGCTATGGGATTTAGTACCGCTCTTCGAAAAGAGCTGTTTGCCCATATCAGCAAGCTCTCTTACAGGGAACTGGATATGCTGGGAACTCCTACACTTGTAACCAGGATCACCAACGATGTGAATCAGGCACAGACTGGTGTAAACATGGTACTTCGTCTGTTTCTTCGTTCTCCATTTATTGTGGTAGGAGCCGTGATCATGTCCTTTACCATTGATGTGAAGATTGGTCTGATCTTTCTTCTTGCAGTGCCGGTAATTTCTGTTGTAATTTATGCAATTATGCGTACAACTGTGCCAATTTATAAAAAAGCCCAGTTATTCCTAGATAATATTTCGCTGATCACCAGAGAGAATCATGTTGGAGCCAGAGTAGTAAGGGCTTTTGGAAGACAGCAGGAGGAGTATAAAGAATTTTCGGAAGTTAATGATCTTTATTCAAAGGTGCAGGTCAGAGCTGGTAAAATTTCTGCTCTTTTGAACCCTGCCACCACGGTTATCATGAATTTTGCGATTATCGGAATCCTCTGGTATGGTAGTAAAGAGGTAGCGGTCGGCATTCTTACACAGGGAGAAGTGGTAGCGCTTGTAAATTATATGAATCAGATCCTGATTGCTTTGATTGCCCTTGCGAACCTGATCGTGGCGGTAACGAAGGCAATGGCTTCCGGTGTACGTCTGAATGAGGTTTTGGATACACAGCCTTCTCTGACAGATGAGGGAAGCAAAGTACAGAATGAGAAAGCGGACACTGCAAGAGTTGTCTTTGCGGATGTAAGCTTTACTTATGCAGGAAGTAAAGAACCTGCACTTTCCCATATTTCCTTTACTGCAAAGCCTGGAGAGACCATTGGTATCATTGGTGGTACCGGATGTGGAAAATCCACCCTGGTCAATCTGATTCCCCGTTTTTATGACGTAACTGCAGGAAATGTAGAAATTGATGGAAATAACGTAACAAAATATCCATTTTCACAGCTTCGAAAAAAAATAGGTATGGTGCCACAGCAGGCAGTCCTGTTTAAGGGAACCATCCGTGATAATATGAAATGGGGCAAGGAGGATGCTTCTGAGGAGGAAATTCAGCGTGCTCTTTCCATTGCCCAGGCAAGTGATTTTGTAAACAGTAAACCAGAAGGATTAAATACCATGGTAAGCCAGGGCGGCACCAATCTTTCCGGTGGACAGCGTCAGCGTCTTACCATTGCACGAGCATTGGTTGGAAATCCGGAAATCCTGATCATGGATGATAGTGCTTCTGCCCTTGATTTTGCCACAGACGCGGCTTTGCGTCATGCCATCCATGAGCAGACGAAGGGAATGACCGTGTTTATTGTTTCCCAGAGAGCAACATCCATTAAGCAGGCAGATAAGATCCTGGTTCTGGATGATGGTGAACTGGTTGGAACAGGTACACACAAAGAACTTATGGAATCCTGCGAGGTCTATAGAGAAATCTGCCTGTCACAGCTTTCGGAACAGGAGGTGAACCGCTGATGGGAAAGAAGAAAGACACCTTAAAAAGAGTGCTGGAATTTATCAGTCCATATAAGGCGAAAATTGTCATTATGCTTTTTACCGCACTTGTTACCGTTGCATTTACCTTGTATACGCCAATTCTGATTGGTAAAGGAGTAGATCATATAGTGGGGCCTGGAAATGTAAATGTGGCCGGGCTTCTGAAGGTGCTGGGAGCTCTTGCAGCGGTTGTTGTGGGAAATGCAATTTCCCAGTGGATTATGAACCTTCTTACCAATCAGGTTACTTACAGTGTGGTACAGGATGTGCGTAGTCAGGCGTTTGCCCATCTTCAGAAGGTGCCTGTATCGTATATTGATGCCAATCAGCCGGGAGATATTTTGAGCCGTATTGTTTCTGATGTGAGCCAGTTTTCCGATGGACTTCTCATGGGATTTACCCAGTTGTTTACCGGTGTACTGACTATTTTTGGAACGATTGGCTTTATGCTTTCCATTAGCGTAAAGATTGCGGTGATCGTTATTTTACTTACTCCGATTTCCTTGTTTGTGGCAAGCTTTATTGCAAGCAGGACCTTCCGTATGTTTCAGGAACAATCTGAGAAAAGAGCACAGATGACTTCTATTGTGGAGGAACTTGTTGGGAACCAGAAGATCGTACAGGCTTTTTCTTATGAAGAGAGAGCAAATGAGCGTTTCGGGAAAGTAAATGAAGAGCTTCGGGTCTGCGGAATCAAAGCTATTTTCTTTTCCTCCATTACAAACCCATCTACACGATTTGTAAATGGACTTGTTTATACGGCAGTTGGAATTTTTGGTGCATTTACGGTAATGAAAGGTGGCATGACAGTAGGACAGCTGACCAGCTTTTTGAATTATGCAAATCAGTATACGAAGCCCTTTAATGAGATTTCCGGTGTGATTACAGAATTGGAGAATGCGCTGGCGTGTGCAAGAAGGCTGTTTGATTTTATTGATACTCCGGTACAGGAACCAGACGCACCAGATGCTGTGGAACTGGATAAAGCAGACGGCCGTGTAAGGGTTGAGAATGTTTCCTTTTCTTATAGAAAAGAAGTTCCATTACTGAAGGATATTTCCATTGATGTAAAGCCAGGACAGAGAATTGCCATTGTTGGTCCTACGGGATGTGGTAAGACTACTATGATCAATCTACTCATGCGGTTTTATGACGTGGACAAAGGACAGATCCGGGTGAGCGGATATCCGGTAAAAGAGCTTACAAGAGACAGCCTGAGAAGGAACTTTGGTATGGTGCTCCAGGAAACCTGGCTGAAGGCAGGAACCATTCGTGAGAACATTGCTTATGGAAAACCGGATGCAAGTCTGGAAGAAATTATGGAAGCTGCAAAGCACGCACATGCTCATAGCTTTATCAAACGTATGCCAGAGGGCTATGATACAGTGATTTCAGAGGGGGGAGGCAATATTTCCCAGGGACAGAAGCAGCTGCTTTGTATTGCAAGGGTTATGCTGATGCATCCTGCAATGTTGATTCTTGACGAGGCAACCTCTTCTATTGATACCCGTACTGAGGTGAGAGTGCAGAAGGCCTTTGCAGAGCTGATGGAAGGAAGGACCAGCTTTATTGTGGCGCATCGTCTTTCTACCATTCAGGAGGCAGATCTGATTCTGGTTATGAAGGATGGAAACATTATTGAGCAGGGCAGACATGAGGAACTTCTGGCAAAGAAGGGATTCTACGCCAACCTGTATGAGAGTCAGTTTGCAGTTTCCTGATCAGAATATAAAGAGGAAATGAATGTAAAAATTTGATGGAGGAAATAATATGGGAGAGCTTAAGAACGATAGTCCGGAAGAAAAGAAAAAGAGTGAGAAGAATGGTTCTATTCCCATGCGAACTTATGTGATCATGATTCTTGCTGGCGCTTATGTAGCGTATCTTGGTTTTTCCCTTTGTCAGGGCGTGATCAAGGGAGAAGAAGGCAGCAGTGTGGGATTTCTGGCAGCCGGAATCATTTTTATTGTACTTGGCGCTGTTTTTCTGATCAGGGGAATTAAGGGAAGCTTAAAGCTAAGTAAGGAAAAGCAGGCAGAAGAGGCTGAAGCAGAACAGCAGATTTCTGAAACCAAGAACAGGGAAAATGATTCCCTGGATTCTAAAATGTCCATTGCAGACCGTGCGAATCTGGTAAGCCAGTTGGGGGATGCGCCAGAGGATGAAGAATAGCAGCCGCTGCTCTTGAAAAGAGATAAAAGAACAAACAGACTTCCGAATAAAAGTGCTTAATCGGAAGTCTGTTTTGTCTTTGGATTCATATAGATCAGTGCCGTTTCTTACGTCGCCGTTTCCCACTTGGATTATGTAAGGTGGACCAGCAGAAAGCCTGAACCAGCAGGATTCCGATGGCGGCACCAATGCTGTCGATACCTACGTCTTTCACAGAAGGACCGCGGTTTGCAACAAAAGACTGGTGGTATTCGTCAAAGCCTGCAAAGCCTACGCAGACAGCGCCGGCTAAGAGAATCAGCCAGATCCCTCTTACGCCGTAAACATACAGCGGAAAAGAGATGGCAATTGCAAGCAGACAGTATTCTGTCATGTGAGCTGCCTTTCGCACATAGTATTCAATGGAACTGGCGGAATAGGCAAGTTGATCATAGGATTTGTTCTCGCTGAAAATCTCGTTCTTGGTTTCCACGATCTGGTAGCTGACCTGATAGCTTAATGCACCGGACACCTCCCCTGTCTGGGCTGAAAATGAATAGATCAGATACATCATCAGAAGCGCAGGAAGAAAAGAAAGAGGTTTTAATAAATGGATTAAAATTTTCTTCATGGGGTTTACTATAGCACGGGAAAATAGGATTGTAAAGAAAAAAGGTAGTTATTTACAGGAATCTATGCTAGAATGATTGGAGTACTGCGAAAGAATATATAATGGGAAACCAGGAGGGAAGAATAAGCATGAGTTTAGCTGATAATATATTTATAGACATGTGTAAAGATGTAATCGCGAATGGAACCAGCACGGAAGGAGAGAAGGTTCGTCCGGTTTGGGAGGACGGAACTTCTGCTTATACCATTAAGCGCTTTGGGGTGGTGAACCGATACGATCTGAGAAAGGAATTTCCGGCACTTACCCTTCGTAAAACAGCTCTGAAAAGTGCAATGGACGAGATTCTGTGGATCTGGCAAAAGAAATCCAATAACATTCATGACCTTCACAGTCATATCTGGGACAGCTGGGCGGATGAGAATGGTTCTATTGGAAAGGCTTATGGCTATCAGTTAGGTGTAAAGCATCAGTATAAAGAAGGAATGATGGATCAGGTAGACCGTGTTCTTTATGATCTGAAGAATAATCCATACAGCCGCAGGATTATGACGAATATTTATGTACATGAGGATCTGCACGAAATGAATCTTTATCCATGTGCGTATTCCATGACCTTTAATGTAACGAAAGAGCCGGGGAAAGACAAACTCACCTTAAATGCGATTTTGAACCAGCGCTCCCAGGACATTCTGGCGGCAAATAACTGGAACGTATGTCAGTATTCTCTGCTTCTTATGATGATCGCACAGTGCTGCGATATGGAGGCTGGCGAACTGGTACATGTGATCGCAGATTGCCATATTTACGACAGACATGTTCCGGTTATTAAGGAACTGATTTCCAGAACACCTTATCCGGCACCTACTGTGAAGCTGAATCCGGAGGTGAAGAATTTCTATGATTTTACGACGGATGATCTGATCGTGGAGAACTATGAGACATGGCCGCAGATTAAGAATATTCCGATTGCAATCTGAAAGGAGAAGAAAATGAAAATTATTGTTGCAGCAGATAAAAACTGGGGAATTGGGAAAGATAATAAGCTTTTGGTAAGCATTCCGGCAGACATGAAAATGTTCCGTCAGGAGACCATGGGTAAAATTTGTGTTATGGGAAGAAAAACTCTGGAAAGCTTTCCGGGAGGACTTCCTCTTAAAAACAGAACCAATATCGTTCTCACCAGAAATCCGAACTATAAAGTAAAAGATGCGATCATCGTTCATTCCATGGAAGAACTGATGGAAGAGCTTAAGAAATATCCGGCAGAGGATGTGTACTGCATCGGCGGTGACACCATTTATAAACAGCTTCTTCCATACTGTGATGTAGCTCAGGTGACCAAAATAGACTTTGCATATATTGCGGATAGCTATTTCCCGGATCTTGATCAGGATCCGCAATGGCATGTGGCAGCTGAGAGTGAAGAGCAGACATACTTTGATCTGGAGTATAAGTTTGTGAGATATGAAAGAAATAAATAAGCAATACAAAAAGGCTCCGGTTTTTTCGAATGTGGAAAATTCCGGAGCTTTTTATGTTCATGAAAACAAAATTATTCGATGACCCTCAGCCATCCTTCTGGTGCCTGAATACGTCCCATCTGGATTCCGGTAAGAGTTTCATACAGCTTTCTGGTAACCGGACCCATCTCGTTCATGCCGCTTGGGAAGCAGATTTCGTTGCCGTGGTCAACAATCTTTCCAACTGGAGAAATAACAGCAGCAGTACCGCAAAGACCGCACTCTGCGAAATCTTTTACTTCGTCAAAGTATACTTCTCTTTCCGCTGCCTCAAGTCCAAGGTATTCTTTTGCAACATAGATCAGGGAACGACGTGTGATAGATGGAAGGATGCTGTCAGACTTCGGAGTGACAACCTTACCATCCTTAGTTACGAACAGGAAGTTTGCTCCTCCTGTTTCCTCAACCTTGGTACGTGTTCTGGCATCAAGGTACATATTTTCATCAAATCCGTTCTTATGGGCATCAACGATTGCATGAAGGCTCATTGCGTAGTTCAGACCGGCTTTGATATGACCTGTGCCATTAGGAGCAGCACGGTCAAAGTCACTGACGCGGATAGTGATCGGCTTAGCGCCGCCCTTGAAATATGGTCCCACAGGTGTGGTAAATACGCGGAACTGATATTCATTGGCTGGTTTTACACCAATAACAGCATCGCTTCCAAACATGAATGGACGTACATATAAAGTAGCACCGGAACCATACGGCGGAACATATGCTGCATTGGCTTTGATTGTCTGAACAACTGCGTCAACAAAACGGTCTTTCGGGAATACCGGCATTTCCAGTCTTGCTGCAGAATGCTCCATACGCTCTCCGTTCAGATCAGGACGGAAGGTTACGATACGTCCATCTTCAGTCGTGTATGCTTTCATTCCCTCAAAAACGGTCTGCGCATACTGGAGTACTCCTGCACACTCACTGATGGTAACCATATCATCTGTGGTAAGTCCTCCTTTATCCCACTGTCCGTCTTTAAAATTGGATACATAGCGGTAGTCTGTTTTTACATAACCAAAGCCCAGATTGCCCCAGTCGATGTTTTTTTTCTCCATAATAATTTCCTCCTAGAGTGGTTTCTCGGGGTGAATCCTGATACTTGAATCCACAACGTTTTTACTATTGTAAAACTTTTACGTGTGAAATTCAATGGGGAAAAGCAGATTTTTCAGTGATTTTCCTGTGAATCGGAACCTGATAAATTTCACCAAAAAGTATAATGGTTTATGGTTTATGTTGTCTTGTTTTTTATGAGGGATTTTTGTATAATAAAAGGACAAGTGTTATGGAATAAGATATCCGGAGGAAAACATGGGATATAATGAGTTTGATGAGCTGGGAGATAAGATTCAGGACATCATTGACAGCGCAATAAATGAGAAAAATTACCAGAAACTGAGCCAGAGTATTAATCAGACCCTGAATAAGGCTATTGATAGTGGGAGTGAGGCGCTTAGGAATGCGTTGAATCACACTGCTGGGAGCGGGAAATATACCAATTATCGTACCGGCAGTTCCTACGATTACAGAGAGAATCGTTCCTGGGATTTTCAGAAGACAGGGAAAGAGCAGAAGAATCATACAGATACAGCCAGGCAGCAGGATAAGACTGAGGAAACGAAGGCGGCATTGTATCTGCCTTCTACCGGGATTAAGGTAAAGGGAATCCTGAAGACCGTATTTGGAGGAATCCTCACAGGAACCTTTGGAGTTGCAGCAATCATAGTCGGAGCATTGGGGCTTGGATTTGGCGTTAACGGTATGATAGGAGGTTCCGTGGCTTTGGCAGTGTTTACCGCCGCAAGTGGAATCCTTCTTGGACAGGGTTGCACCTGCCTTACCGGCTTAAGCCGCCGTGATAAATACATGAAAGCTCTGGGAAGCCATACGTACTGTGATTTCCAGAGACTGGCACAGGCTGTTGGCAAGCCGGTTAAATTTGTAAAAAAAGATATTAAGCGTATGATAAGCAAGGGCTGGTTTCTGCAGGGGCATGTGGATAGCCAGGAGACTTGTCTGATCACAAGCAATGAGACGTATGACCAGTATGTCAGCACGCAGAAGCAGTTGGAGGAACGTCAGCGTCAGGAAGCCAGGAACATCAGACTTTCTCCGGAGGTTCAGCAGGTTCTGGATAAGGGAAATGATTTCCTGGATAAGATCCGCTGCAGTAATGATGCCATTCCTGGGGAAGAGATCTCTGATAAAATCTCCCGTATGGAGCTGATCATAGCGAAGATATTTGAGCGTGTCAAAGCCCATCCGGAGATCATTCCGGATTTGAACCGCCTTATGGATTATTATCTTCCTATGACCGTGAAGCTTCTGAAGGCATACGAAGATATGGATAGTCAGCCTGTCCAGGGAGAGAATATTACCTCTTCCAAGAGGGAAATTGAGAAAACGATCGACACATTGAACATAGCTTTTGAGAAGCTTCTGGATTCTGTATTTGAGGATACGGTTATGGATGTGTCCAGTGACATATCTGTGTTGAACACGGTCCTGGCTCAGGAAGGTTTAACAGAGGATGAGCTTACCCGTATGAGAAGAGAAGCTCAAAAACAATAGAAATACAGTATATTTGCATACTTTCACACAAGGAGGACGCTATGGGAAACGAATTTACAGGCTTTGAAGAGAATGCACCTACATTGACACTGGAGCCAGTTCTGGATGAGCCAAAGGTAGAAGCTGTGGCAGAGCCGGAGACAGAGGCTGTGAAAAAAGAAATGGAACAGACTGTTTTGTCACCTGAGGAGCAGCAGATGGTGGACAGCTTCTCTAAGAAGATTGATATTGAGAATACCAGCCAGATCCTTCAGTATGGTGCCGGAACCCAGAAGAAAATGGCAGATTTTTCCGATGCAGCTCTTGAAAATGTGCGCACACAGGATCTGGGAGAAGTCGGGGATCTGATCACACAGGTAGTGGGTGAACTTCGTGATTTTGATGCCACTGAGGAGGAGAAAGGATTTCTGGGTTTTTTTAAGAAGCAGGGCAACAAAATTGAAAGTATGAAGAATCGCTATGCAAAGGCTGAAGTGAACGTACAGAAGATAACGACCTCCCTTCAGGATCACCAGATGCGTCTTATGAAGGACTCAGCGGTTCTGGAAAAAATGTATGCCCAGAATCTGAATTACTATAAGGAACTGACTATGTACATTCTTGCAGGAAAGCAGAAGCTTAAAGAAGTGCGTCAGGGCAAATTAAAGGATTTAGAAGAAAAAGCAGCAGCCAGCGGACTTCCGGAGGATGCGCAGGAAGCCAAGGATCTGGACAGTAAGTGCAACCGTTTCGAGAAGAAGCTTCATGATCTTGAGCTTACCAGAACCATTTCCCTGCAGACCGCACCGCAGATCCGCCTGGTACAGAACAATGATACCCTTATGGTAGAAAAAATCCAGACCACTCTTGTAAATACCATTCCTCTCTGGAAGAGCCAGATGGTATTGGCACTTGGCATTGCCCATTCTACAGAAGCAGCCCAGGCGCAGCGGCAGGTGACAGATCTGACCAATGAATTATTGAAGAAAAATGCGGAAGCCTTGCACCTTGCATCTACAGAAACGGCTAGGGAATCCGAGCGTGGAATCGTAGATATTGAGACACTGAAGCAGACGAATCAGGAGCTGATTTCCACACTGGATGATGTTATGAATATCCAGAAAGAAGGACGCATTAAGAGACAGCAGGCAGAGCTGGAGATGCGTAAAATGGAAGAAGAATTGAAGAATAAATTGCTGGAGATCCAGCATTAAAAACAGACATAAAGGGGCATGGGATGTCAGAGACATCCCTTTTGTTCCCTTTTCATAGAAAATAGTTCTGATAACGATATATTGGAGGAGTTTTGTATGTACAGAGACCATACCAAAGTAATTCAGATAGGAAATAAGAAAATCGGAGGAGGAAATCCTGTTCTGATCCAGTCCATGACGAATACAAAAACAGAAGATGTACAGGCAACGGTAGAGCAGATTCTGGCCCTGGAGGCAGCTGGCTGTGAGATTATCCGTTGTGCGGTTCCGACTATGGAAGCTGCAGAAGCATTGAAGGAGATCAAGAAGCAGATTCATATTCCGCTGGTAGCAGACATTCATTTTGATTACCGCCTTGCTATTGCAGCAATGGAAAACGGGGCAGACAAGATTCGGATCAATCCCGGAAATATTGGAAGCATAGAGCGTATTAAGGCAGTTGTGGATGTGGCAAAGGAGCGGAATATTCCGATTCGTGTAGGAGTAAACAGTGGCTCCCTTGAGAAAGAGCTGGTTGAGAAATATCATGGGGTTACCGCCGAGGGACTGGTAGAGAGCGCTCTTGATAAAGTACATATTATTGAAGAACTTGGTTATGACAACCTGGTGATCAGTATTAAGTCCTCTGATGTTATGATGTGTGCAAGGGCACATGAGATGATCGCAAGACAGACCGATTATCCTCTTCATGTTGGGATTACTGAGGCAGGAACCCTTTATTCCGGAAACATTAAATCTGCTGTAGGCCTTGGCATTATTTTATATCAGGGAATTGGTGATACGATCCGTGTCTCTTTGACCGGTGCGCCTCTGGAAGAGATAAAATCTGCCAAGCGTATTCTGAAAACGCTTGGACTTCGCAAGGGAGGCGTGGAAGTAGTGTCATGTCCCACCTGTGGACGTACCCAGATTGACCTGATCGGTCTTGCAAATAAAGTAGAAACTATGGTGCAGGATATTCCCTTGGATATTAAAGTTGCGGTTATGGGCTGCGTGGTAAATGGTCCGGGGGAAGCGAAGGAAGCGGATATTGGAATTGCCGGCGGTGTAGGCGTAGGACTTTTGATCAAAGGCGGAGAAATCGTAAAGAAAGTTCCGGAAGACCAGCTTCTGGATACGTTACGGGAAGAATTGATGAATTGGGACAACTGATCACATGGAGAAAGAATTTTTTGACGTATTTCCAAATCTAAAACTGAAACATGAATTAAGTGAACTTCTGGAATCTGTAATTGTCACAAAGGTAGCCTGTAATTCGGCAAAAACATGTGTCCGTGTTTATCTGAAAAGTGACCGTTGGATCCACAAAAAGCATATTTTCAATCTGGAAGAGCAGATCGAGAGACAGTGTTTTCCGGGACTTGAGGTAACCGTAAAGGTAATTGAGAAGTTTCATTTGTCCAGACAGTACACGCCAAAGAATTTTCTGGATACCTACCGCTCCAGTATGGAATTGGAACTTCGTAATTATAATATGCTGGAATACAATCTGTTTAAACAGGCGCAGATTACATTTCCAGAGGAGGACTGCCTGAACATGGTACTTCCTGATTCCGTGATTTCCAGACAGAAAAGTGAGGTGCTTGTAGAGTATCTGCACAAGGTATTCTGTGAACGCTGCGGAATGAATCTGAAGGTTTCTTTGGATTATGTGCAGAGTGAGGAGAGCAGATACCGTAAGAATGCGGCAATCCAGATCCGTCAGGAGGTTGCAAATGTACTAAAGCATGCCCGGCTTTCTGCAGAAGGAGAAGGTGCAGCACCAGCTCCCTTAGCAGAAGAGAAGAAAAAAGAGACTGCTTCCAAGCCTGCTGCAAGCCAGGAGAAGAAGGCAGATGCTTCCAGGGAAAAGAAGCCCTTCGAGAAAAAGTCTTTCGAAAAGAAAGGAAAATGGGGCGATTTCCGTGGTGGATATCGAAAGGACCCAAACCCGGATGTTATTTATGGAAGGGACTTTGAGGACGAGCCGATTCCGTTGGAGAGTATTGTACAGGAGATGGGCGAAGTTGTCATCCGCTGCCAGGTTATGGATCTGGAGGCTCGTGAGATTCGAAATGAAAAAACAATCCTGATTTTTCCTGTTACTGATTTTACAGACTCTATTACAGTTAAGATGTTTCTGCGCAATGAGCAAGTGCCGGAAATCAAGGAGCATGTGAAGAAGGGGGCTTTTCTGAAAATCAAGGGCGTCACCTCTATTGACCGTTTTGATGGTGAGTTGACCATTGGCGCTATTTCCGGAATCAAAAAGATATCTGATTTTCGCAGCTTCCGAGTAGACACCAGTCCCCAGAAACGTGTGGAACTTCACTGCCACACCAAAATGAGTGACATGGACGGGGTAACAGAGGCGAAGGCTCTTGTAAAACGTGCTTATGAGTGGGGGCATCCTGCTATTGCAATTACAGATCATGGTGTGGTACAGGCTTTCCCAGAGGCAAATCATTGCTTTGATGCATGGGGAGGCTGTGTGCCAAAGGATTCTGATTTTAAAGTGCTCTATGGAATGGAGGCTTATCTGGTAGATGATTTAAAAGGTATGGTTACCAATCCAAGAGGGCAGTCCCTGGATGGAAGATTTGTTGTTTTTGATATAGAGACTACCGGATTTTCACCTCTTACCTGCAAAATTATCGAAATTGGTGCTGTACTGGTGGAACATGGAAAAATTACAGATCGTTTTTCCACATTTGTCAATCCCCAGGTTCCAATCCCGTTCCGAATTGAGCAGCTGACAAGCATCAACGACAGTATGGTTATGGATGCCCGTCCGATTGAAGAAATATTACCGGAATTTCTGAAGTTTTGTGAGGGAGCCACAATGGTGGCTCACAACGCGGATTTTGATATGAGCTTTATTATAGAAAACTGTAACCGCATGGGTATTCCCAATGATTTTACCTATGTAGATACAGTTGGCATGGCAAGATTCCTTCTGCCGGCGCTGAACCGTTTCAAGCTGGATACAGTAGCCAAGGCAGTGGGCGTTTCCCTGGACCATCACCATCGCGCTGTGGACGATGCGGAGTGTACTGCCCGTATTTTTGAAAAATTTGTTGGCATGTGCAGGGAAAGAGATATTACAGATGTTGACCAGTTAAATGAGCAGGGAAAGATTTCCCCTGACACAATCAAGAAGCTGCCTACCTATCATGCGGTTATTTTCATGCGGAATGAGACCGGCCGTATTAATTTGTATAAGCTGGTAAGTCAGTCTCATATCAAATATTTTAATCACAGGCCACGTGTCCCCAAGAGTGTATTTGAAGCCCACAGAGAGGGACTTCTTATTGGAAGCGCCTGTGAGGCAGGGGAATTATATCAGGCTCTGCTTCGGAATGCACCAGAGCAGGAGATTGCAAGACTGGTAAGCTTTTATGATTATCTGGAAATCCAGCCTCTTGGGAATAACAAGTTCATGATCGAGGATGAAAAAAATGATACCATTCATTCCAATGAGGATTTGATCGAGATCAATAAGAAAATCGTAAAGCTGGGTGAGCAGTTTCACAAGCCTGTAGTTGCTACCTGTGATGTTCATTTTATGGATCCTCAGGATGAAATCTACCGCCGTATCATTATGGCAGGAAGCGGCTTTAAAGATGCAGATGACCAGGCCCCTCTTTATCTGCGCACTACGGAGGAAATGCTGGAAGAATTTTCCTATCTTGGAAGCGAAAAGGCTGAGGAAGTGGTAATTACAAATACAGTGAAGATTGCGGATATGATAGAGAAAATGTCTCCTATCCATCCGGATAAATATCCACCGGTCATTGAGAATTCTGACCAGGATCTTAAGGATATGTGTTTCCAGAAAGCCCATGAAATGTATGGGGAAGTGCTTCCGAAAATCGTGGAGGACCGCTTGGATAAAGAACTGAACTCCATTATTTCCAACGGATATGCAGTTATGTATATCATTGCCCAGAAACTGGTGTGGAAGTCAAATGCAGATGGCTATCTGGTTGGTTCAAGAGGGTCTGTTGGCTCCTCTCTTGCAGCTACTATGTCTGGTATTACGGAGGTAAATCCTTTGCCTCCCCACTATCTGTGCCCCAATCCGGAATGCAAGTACAGTGACTTTGATTCTCCGGAAATCAAAGCTTTTGCCGGTATGGCAGGATGTGATATGCCAGACCGTATCTGTCCGAAATGTGGTACGAAAATGACCAAACAGGGCTTTGATATACCTTTCGAGACCTTCCTTGGGTTTAAGGGAGACAAAGAGCCTGATATTGACCTGAATTTCTCAGGAGAATATCAGTCTAATGCCCATCATTATACAGAGGTTATCTTCGGAAAAGGCCAGACCTTTAAGGCAGGAACCATCGGTACTCTTGCGGATAAGACCGCATTCGGATATGTGAAGAATTATTTCGAAGAGCGGGGACAGCATAAGCGTTCCTGTGAAATCAATCGCATTGTACAGGGCTGTACCGGTATCAGACGAAGTACCGGACAGCATCCGGGAGGAATCATCGTACTTCCCATGGGAGAAGAAATTGAGAAATTTACTCCTGTCCAGTATCCGGCCAATGATTCCAGCAGTGGATTTATCACTACCCATTTTGATTATCATTCTATTGATGGAAACCTTTTGAAACTGGATATTCTGGGACACGATGATCCCACCATGATCCGTACCCTTGAGGATATGACAAACCTGAATGCAAGAGAGGTTCCGCTTGACGATAAGGCGGTTATGTCACTTTTTGCAAGTACAGAGGCTCTTGGAATTGAGCCTAAGGATATCGGTGGCTGTAAGCTCGGCTGTCTGGGGATTCCGGAGTTTGGTACTGATTTTGCCATGCAGATGCTTGTGGATACCAAGCCCAAATATTTTTCGGATCTGGTCCGTATTGCCGGACTGTCACATGGTACGGATGTATGGCTTGGAAATGCCCAGACCCTGATCGAAGAAGGGAAGGCGACCATTTCTACAGCAATCTGTACCCGAGATGATATTATGATCTATCTGATCGGTCAGGGAGTGGAGAGTGGTCTTGCGTTTACGATCATGGAGAGCGTCCGTAAGGGAAAAGGTCTCCGCGATGAGTGGATCACCACCATGAAGGAACACGGTGTTCCGGACTGGTATATCTGGTCTTGTAAGAAGATTAAATATATGTTCCCCAAGGCCCATGCAGCAGCTTACGTTATGATGGCTTATCGAATTGCCTGGTTTAAGGTATTTCAGCCATTGGCTTATTACGGTGCATATTTCAGTATCCGTGCTACTGCTTTTTCCTATGAGCTGATGTGCATGGGAAAAGAAAAGCTGGAGTTTTATATGGCTGAGATTCGTAAGAAGGGGGATTCGGCATCTAAGAAGGAGCAGGATACTCTGAAGGATATGCGTATTGTCCAGGAGATGTACGCAAGAGGCTATGACTTTATGCCGATTGACATTTACCGGGCAAAGGCTCATCGTTTTCAGATTATAGAGGGAAAGCTGATGCCCTCCATTGATTCTATAGAAGGTCTTGGTGATAAGGCGGCCGATGCTGTGGTGGATGCCGCTGTGCAGGGAAGATTTCTGTCTAAGGATGATTTCCGTGACAGGACAAAGGTCAGCAAGACGGTGATCGATCTGATGGATAAGCTGGGATTGTTTGGTGATATCCCTCAGTCTAACCAGATTTCCCTGTTTGATTTCTCAACGAATGCGGGATAATGAAGAAAAATATGATAGTCATTCATTACAGGAGGTTACATGAAGACAGAAGAATTGCGCTATTTACAACGTTTGGCAGAGCTTTACCCTACCATTGGAAAAGCTTCTACAGAAATCATCAACCTTCAGTCTATTTTGAATCTGCCCAAGGGTACCGAGCATTTTCTTTCTGATATCCATGGGGAGTATGAGGCATTTTCGCATGTACTTCGAAACGGCTCCGGAGCAGTGCGTAAGAAAATAGACGATGTATTCGGACATACCTTAAGTAATAAGGATAAGAGTTCCCTGGCCACTCTTGTGTACTATCCAAAGGAAAAAATCGCTTATGTGAAGAAGCAGGAAACGGACATGGAGAACTGGTACAAGATTACCTTGTATCGTCTTATTGAGGTATGCAAGACCACAGCCTCCAAATATACAAGATCCAAGGTCCGTAAGGCTTTGCCTGCTGATTATGCTTATGTGATCGAGGAGTTGATCACGGAGAAAGCAGAAGTTCTGGACAAAGAAGCTTATTATGATGCAATCGTAGATACGATCATTGATATAGGAAGGGCAGAGAATTTCATTATTGCCCTGGCAGAGCTGATCCAGCGACTGGTTGTGGATCATCTTCATGTACTGGGAGATATTTTTGACCGAGGTCCGGGTCCCCATTTTATTATGGACCGGCTGATGGATTACCATTCCCTGGATATTCAGTGGGGAAATCATGATGTAGTATGGATGGGAGCAGCTGTAGGGCAGGCAGCCTGTATGGCAACCGTAATACGAAACAGCCTCCGTTATGGGAATCTGGATATTCTGGAGGATGGATACGGTATTAATATGATGCCTCTTGCTGCTTTTGCCATGGAGGCTTATGGAGAGGATCCCTGCATGGTCTTTGAGGTACAGGGAAATCCGTCCAACTACAATGCCATTGAGAAAGAATTAAGCAGAAAAATGCATAAGGCCATTGCAATCATTCAGTTTAAGCTGGAAGGGGCACTTGCTAAAGAACATCCGGATTTCCATATGGAGAACCGGCGGATGCTGGAGCACATTGATCCGGAGAAGGGGACTGTGCAGCTGGCAGATGGAAGTGAATATAAGCTTATGGACTGTCAATTCCCAACGGTTGACTGGGAGCATCCTTATGAACTGACTCCTGGGGAAAAAGAGGTCATCGAGCGGCTTACTTCTGCATTTCGAAACTGCGAGAAGCTTCAGAATCATATGCAGCTGCTGCTTGATAAGGGCGGTCTTTATAAGACCTATAATGGAAACCTTCTTTTTCATGGAAGCATTCCTCTGAATGAAGACGGAACCTTTAAGGAAGTTAAGATTTACGGTGAGACTTGTAAAGGTAAGGCACTTTATGATAAACTGGAAGCCTACGTGAGAAAAGCATTTTTCACAGTAGACGAAAAAGAGAAGAAGGCCAGCCAGGATATCCTATGGTACATCTGGGCAGGCCCGAACTCTCCGCTTTACGGAAAAGATAAAATGACCACCTTTGAGCGGTATTTTATCAAGGATAAAGAGACACACAAGGAGAAAAAGAATGCCTACTATCACCTCTGGGAAAACGAAGAGGTGGTGGATCGTATGCTGAAAGAATTCGGATTGGATCCGGAGGAAGGGCATATTATCAATGGTCACGTGCCGGTACATCAGCTGGAGGGAGAGAATCCTATAAAATGTAATGGTAAGGTGATCGTAATTGACGGTGGTTTCTGTGAGGCATACCGGAATGTGACTGGTATTGCCGGATATACTCTGATATACAGTTCCTACGGATTAAGTCTGACTGCCCATGAGCCTTTTACGTCGGCTGAGGATGCAGTGGCAACCGAAAGGGACATTGTGTCAAACCGTGTAGCTGTGCGTTATAATCCAAGGCGCGTCCTTGTAGGGGATACAGACAACGGTAAGGCACTGAAGGAACGAATTCAGGAGCTGAAACAGCTTTTGGATGCCTACAGAAAAGGCGTTATAAAGGAGAAAAAATAAGGAGACTAAGAAAAAATGGGTGGAATTTTTGGTGTTGCGTCAAAGTCTGATTGTGTAATGGATCTGTTTTTTGGAATTGATTATCATTCCCATCTGGGAACAAGAAGAGGAGGAATGGCTGTTTACAGTAGATCCGGTGGATTTAATCGTGCGATCCACAATATCGAGAACTCGCCTTTCCGTACCAAGTTTGACAGGGATGTGGCAGAGATGGAGGGGAATATTGGAATCGGATGTATTTCTGATAATGAACCGCAGCCCCTTCTGGTGCGTTCCCATTTGGGGAATTTTGCAATTACTACAGTAGGAAAGATTAACAATATGGAGGCGTTGGTAGAGAAATGCTTCCGTGATGGACACACCCATTTTCTGGAAATGAGTGGTGGAAGTGTGAATCCAACAGAGGTTACAGCGGCACTGATCAACCAGAAGGACAGTATTGTAGAGGGAATCCGATATGCCCAGGAGGTGATCGAGGGTTCCATGACACTTCTTCTGATGACGGGAGAGGGTATTTATGCAGCCCGTGACCGTTATGGAAGAACGCCTCTTGTAATTGGAAAGAAAGAGGATGCATGCTGCGCTTCCTTTGAGAGCCATGCCTATATTAATCTTGGCTATGAGGATTTGAAGGAATTAGGACCTGGAGAGATTGACTTTATTACTCCTGAGGGCGCACAGGTATTGCAAAAACCAGGAGATAAAATGAGAATATGTTCGTTCCTCTGGGTATATTATGGCTATCCGACCTCTACTTATGAGGGCGTAAACGTAGAGGAAATGCGTTATAAATGCGGAGATATCCTGGCTGGAAGAGATTCTGGTGAAATTAATCCGGATCTTGTTGCCGGTGTGCCGGATTCCGGTATTGCACATGCCATCGGTTACGCCAATCGTTCCGGGGTACCTTTTGCACGTCCGTTCATTAAGTATACGCCTACCTGGCCGAGATCCTTTATGCCTACACAGCAGAGCCAGCGTAGCCTGATTGCCAGAATGAAGCTGATCCCGGTACATAAGCTGATCAAAGATAAGAGCCTTCTGATGATTGATGACTCTATCGTAAGAGGTACCCAGCTTCGGGAGACAACAGAATTCCTTTATAACAATGGTGCGAAAGAGGTACATATCCGCCCGGCATGTCCACCCCTTTTATATGGATGTAAATACCTGAATTTTTCACGTTCTAAGTCAGAGATGGATCTGATCACACGACGGGTGATCGCCAAACGAGAGGGAGACAATGTGTCTGACAGAATCCTTCAGGATTATGCAAATCCGGATTCCACTAATTATAAGGAGATGTTGGAAGAAATCCGCAAAGAGTTGAATTTTACTTCTCTGAAATATCATCGTCTGGATGATCTGAAGAAATCTATTGATATTGAGCCTTGTAAGCTTTGTACATACTGCTGGAACGGACAGGAATAAGATTGCAGCAGGCTATTGTTTCTGCTTTCTGAGTGCATAGGAACTCTTTTCTACCGGAGGTGACTTCTTTTGAAAAAACACAACAAGGATGTACTAAAAGCAACTCTGTTTGCACTGATTGCGATATTTATTATGATTGGAATTGCAGGAGTGCTTTTTTCGAACCATAAGAAAAGGCTTCAGAAGGAGCGACAGAAGAAGGCTGCTATTGAAGCACTGGAAAAGGTGCCTACCATAACACCAACTCCGGCAGCAACCGCGACACCTACTCCGGAGCCCACAGCTACTATGACACCAACTCCGGTGATTACCAGGACACCGGCCTTTATGGCAAAGGATTATTATGGAACCTGGTACAGTAAGGATGGGCTGGTAACCTTTACCATAGATGACCTTACATTGAAATCCGTAGCCTTTACATTTTCCCAGGCCAGCGACAGTGATGGCACTAAGGTTTCGGAAGCTTCTGATACTGCCAAGGTGGCAGGAAATGCGGCAAAGCTGTCATTTACAGATTCCTGGGGAAATAAAGTAAGCGGTAATATTACCTTTGATCAGGGGAAACTTTATCTGCGCCTTAATACGGCTACAGCTGCAGAAGGAGCAGAAATCACACCGAAAGTGGATGGTGTGATGACCAGGGATAAGGCAGCAGCCAAGGCAACTGCCACACCTGCTGTCACTGCGTCAGCAGGGGGAGGAGAGAAAGATATTTCCGGCAGGGATTATATTTTTCCGGAAAGTGACAGCCGTTATCTTACGGATGAGGATCTTGCCGGCTATTCCTCTTCCCAGCTGGAACTGGCAAAAAATGAAATCTATGCCCGTCATGGAAGAAAATTTGTGACAAGCAGGATTGCAGACTATTTTAACAGTAAAACCTGGTATAAGGGGACGGTAGATCCGGAGACCTTTGACGCAGATACTTCTATATTTAATACCTATGAAACTGCCAATATTCAGAAAATTGCGGAGGCGGAAGCGAAGCTTCGAAGCGAGGGAAAATAGACAGAACTGGGTGTTACGTGAAATTGTAAACCGATAAAAAGATGAGGGGGAAATGGTTCCCCCTCATTTTGGCATACGCTTCTTATCAGTGCGTCCTACCAGATAATCAATACTGGTTTCATAATAATTCGCCAGGCGAATCAGCATTTCAATGGGAATATTTCTGGAGCCGGTTTCGTAATGAGAATAGGAACGCTGGCTGATGTGAAGAATTTCACTGATTTGTTTCTGGGACAGGTCTGCATCGATGCGCAGATCCTGAATTCTCTGAAATTTCATAGGTTCACCTCTTTTTTTCTTCTGTGAAAGTACTTTTTCCAATCCTTTCAGAAAGTATAAATCAGAACGAAATGCACTATTGCAATTCAGAGCAAAATGGGCTATAATGAATTTTATATATCTTTTTATCAATTCTTTTGGCAGGAGCATACAGCCTGTCCATTGTTATTTTTTGATCTTTTATTCATTTTTATTCCAGAGACATAGTGAATGGCAGAATAGCTTTTATATGGGGAAGGGCTATCTCTGCAGAAAGGAATACGTGTGTTTGCAAGTGTTTTATCGGCGGCAATTTCCGGTATGGAGGTTCGGCCGGTACAGGTGGAAGCGGATGTCAGCAATGGACTTCCTTGCTTTATTATGGTTGGCTTTCCAAGTGCCCAGGTAAAAGAAGCACAGGACCGGGTGCGCACTGCGTTGAAAAATAACGGGATCAGTCTGCCGCCGAAAAAGGTAACCGTAAATCTGGCACCGGCTGATTTGAGAAAGGAGGGGGCCGGCTTTGATCTGCCTGTGGCAGCAGCAGTTCTGGCAGCATCAGGAGCTCTTGAGCCGAAGCTTCTGGAAGGGGTTATGGTAGTGGGGGAACTGAGCCTGAATGGAGAGGTAAGGAGTGTTTCCGGTGTGCTTCCCAGAGTGATACATGCAAGAGAAATGGGGTGCCGATATTGTATGATTCCCTTTGGAAATCTGGAAGAGGGTGTCTTGGTGCAGGGAATGAAGGTAATTGGTGTTCGGCACATGAAAGAAGTCCTGGAGGCTGTCAAAGATCCGGAAGCCTTCCTGAAGGAGCATGGTTTGAAGGAGAACTGTTGTACAGCCGGACAGGAGGAAGCAGAGAGTGTTTTGGATTTTGCGGATATCTGCGGACAGGAGAGTGCCAGAAGAGCTGCTGAAATTGCAGTCAGTGGTTTTCATAATATTCTTTTTATCGGCCCTCCCGGAACCGGTAAGACCATGTTGGCGAAGCGGATCCCTACTATTATGCCTTCCCTTACCTTTGAGGAGAGTCTGGAGCTTACAAAGATATACAGCATTGCAGGTCTTTTAAGCCCCCAAAGACCTTTGATCCGGACAAGACCTTTTCGAAGTCCCCACCATACCAGCTCCGCTGCTTCTCTTACCGGTGGAGGAAGGATTCCGCGTCCCGGAGAAGTGACACTGGCGCACAGAGGTGTGCTTTTCTTGGATGAGATGCCAGAGTTTTCAAGAAGAAGCCTGGAGGTACTTCGTCAGCCGTTGGAGGATAAGCAGATTCAGCTTTCCAGAACAAGCGGAACCTATGTGTTTCCGGCAGGTTTTATTTTGGCAGCGGCAATGAATCCCTGTCCTTGCGGTTATTATCCGGATATGAATAAGTGCAGATGCACCTCCGGGGAGGTGAGCCATTATCTTCACAGGCTGAGCCAGCCGTTGCTGGATAGAATTGATCTTTGTACAGAGGTACCGCAGGTTGATTTTTCTCAGATAGCAGGAAAGGGAGGCGGGGAAAGCTCTGCTGTGATCAGAAAAAGAGTGGAAAAAGTCAGAAAAATCCAACAAAATCGTTATAAGGGAGAACCTATCAGCTTTAATGGGGAATTATCCGGCAGACAGCTTCAGAAATATTGCGTTCTTACTAAGAATGCCCTTAAGGTGGCACAAAATGCTTTTGAGCTTATGGAACTGAGCGCCAGATCCTACCACAGGATTCTGAAGGTTTCCAGAACCATTGCGGATATGGAGGGAGAGGAACTGATACATACGAGACATCTTGCGGAAGCGTTGACGTATAAGGCTTTTGATAAAAAATACAAAGCCTGAGCTTTTGGGATTCATAAAAAGGTGTGTTTGGAGGTATTTTAGTATGGAAGAAGCACTGAAAAACGAAATCAAATGTGTGACAATAGAGAATCCGGAATTTCCGGAACGCTTGCGAAAGCTTCCGGGAATGCCGAAGAAGCTGTACTATATTGGAAATCTGCCAGATCCAAAAAAGCCTGCTGCCGCAGTGGTAGGAGCACGGATGTGCAGTCCCTATGGGCGGTGCCAGGCGTTTAAATATGCAAGAAAAATGGCAGAGTATGGGGTACAGATCATCAGTGGAATGGCCAGGGGAATTGATGCGGAAGGACATAAAGGAGCTTTGGATACAGATGCGCCTACCTTTGCAGTACTTGGAAGCGGAGTGGATGTCTGTTATCCGGCATCTAACCGGTGGCTTTATCATCGGATCCTGGAAAAAGGCGGAGGAATCATCAGTGAGCTTCCTCCCGGCTCGCCGCCTGCAAACTGGGCGTTTCCGGCAAGAAACCGGATCATCAGCGGGCTTTCTGACGCGATTCTTGTGGTGGAAGCGAAGGAGCAAAGTGGTTCTTTGATCACGGCAAATTTTGCCCTGGAGCAGGGACATAGTGTTTATGCCCTTCCAGGAGCCGTAACAGAGGCATTAAGCAGAGGGTGCAACAAGCTGATATTTGACGGTGCAGGAATTGCCTACAGCCCGGAAATTATGCTTCTGGAATGGGGAATAGTACCGGAAACCAAGCCCGAAAATCTGGAAAAAAAGAAGTTGGGGCTTGCGCCGGATTTGGATTTGGTGTATAGTGGTCTCGATTTACGACCTGAAAATCTGGATAATATAATCAGAAAAACAGGTCTTTCGGCAGCAAAGGTCTGTACGATTCTCACAGAGCTGCAGCTTATGGGGCTGGTTCAGGAAACGGGCAGACAGTACTGCAGAATACCAGAGAGATAATCCGCATTCGGAAGACATTGGCTAAAAAGCTGTGAATATGAAGACAAAGTAGGAGAGGTAGTATGGCTAAATATCTGGTGATAGTTGAGTCACCTGCAAAAGTAAAGACAATAAAGAAATTTCTTGGGGCGAATTATGATGTAGAGGCATCTAACGGACATGTACGTGATTTTCCTAAGAGCCAGTTTGGAATAGATGTAGAGAATGACTTCGAGCCGAAATATATTACGATTCGCGGAAAAGGTGAGCTGCTTGCCAAGCTTCGCAAGGCAGCAAAGAAAGCAGATAAGATTTATCTTGCAACTGACCCTGACCGTGAAGGAGAGGCAATTTCCTGGCATCTGATGCAGGCTTTAAAGGAAGATCCGGAAAAAATGCACCGAATAACCTTTAACGAGATCACCAAGACTGCTGTAAAAGATTCATTAAAGCATGCCAGAGGTCTGAATATGAATCTGGTGGATGCACAGCAGGCGCGAAGAATGCTGGATCGTATGGTGGGTTATACCATCAGTCCGTTGCTTTGGGCGAAGGTGAAGCGTGGTTTAAGTGCAGGCCGTGTACAATCTGTGGCACTTCGTATCATCTGTGACAGAGAAGAAGAAATCAACTCTTTTATTCCGGAGGAATACTGGAGCCTGAATGGCGAGTTTCTGGTAGATGGGGAGAAGAAGCCGCTGGAAGCGAAGTTCTATGGAACGGATAAGAAACTGGACATCCATAATAAAGCAGAAATGAATCAGATCCTTGCGCAGCTTTCAGATAAGGAATTTGAAATTTCGGAAGTAAAGAAGGGGGAGAGGATCAAGAATGCGCCCCTTCCCTTTACAACCAGTACTTTGCAGCAGGAGGCATCAAAGACCCTGAATTTTTCCACTCAGAAGACCATGCGCCTGGCGCAGCAGCTTTATGAAGGAGTTGATATTAAGGGGAGTGGTACAGTGGGTGTGATCACATACCTTCGTACAGATTCTGTGCGTATTTCTGACGAGGCAGATGCTGCTGCAAGAAGTTATATCAGTGATCAGTATGGAGAGGAATATGTTTCTGAGTCTTCTAAGGCAGTGAAGAAGGGTCAGAAGATCCAGGATGCCCACGAGGCGATCCGCCCAACAGATATCAGCCGTACACCTGTACAGATAAAGGAATCTCTTACAAGAGATCAGTTCCGTTTGTATCAGCTGATCTGGAAGCGTTTTACAGCAAGCCGTATGGCACCGGCCAGATATGAAACCACTTCTGTAAAGGTAGCCGGAGGAGATTATACCTTCACGGTATCTGCTTCCAAGGTTGTATTTGACGGTTTTCTTTCTGTGTATATGCAGGAAGAGGATATGAAGAAGAGCAATGTATTAAGTCAGAGTCTGACCAAGGGAATGAAGCTGAAATTAAAGGAATTAAAGCCTGAGCAGCATTTTACCCAGCCACCGGCCCATTATACAGAGGCTTCCCTGGTAAAGACCATGGAGGAGCTTGGAATCGGACGTCCAAGTACGTATGCGCCAACCATTACTACGATCATCAGCCGACGCTATGTTTCCAAGGAACAGCGTAATCTTTATGTAACAGAGCTTGGAGAGGTTGTAAACAGTATTATGAAACAGGCATTTCCAAGCATTGTGGATGTGAATTTTACTGCTACAATGGAGGGACTTCTGGATTGTGTGGAAAATGGTACTGTGCAGTGGAAGACAGTTGTACGGAATTTCTATCCGGATCTGAAGCATGATGTAGATGCAGCCCAGGAAGAACTGGAGAAGGTGGATATCCACGACGAAGAAACGGATGTCATATGCGATAATTGCGGACGTAATATGGTGATCAAATATGGTCCTCATGGGCGTTTCCTTGCGTGTCCGGGATTTCCTGAGTGCAGAAATACGAAGCCTTACTATGAAAAAATCGGCGTAGCCTGCCCGAAGTGCGGCAAGGAAGTGGTCCTGAAGAAGACGAAGAAGGGACGTAAGTATTACGGATGCGAGGATAATCCGGAATGTGATTTCATGTCCTGGCAGAAGCCATCCTCCAAGAAATGTCCGGTATGCGGAAGCTACATGGTGGAGAAAGGCAGCAAGCTGGTGTGCAGCCAGGAGACCTGTGGCTATGTAGAAGCCAGACAGAAGGACGAAAAGGAAAACGAAAAAGCATAAATTTGATGCAATCCCCCTTTGCAGACATGGAAATAAACCATGGTTGTGTAAGGGGGATCGTTTCGTGTCAAACAGAAGTATGATTTCTTTTGTTGTTTGTTGAATAGTTCCGAAAACGTGATATTTTCAGAAAAGCTAAACAAAATTGAAAAATAGTAAAAAATAGCTTGTAAATAGTTCGAAAAACGTGTAGTATTAGAGTAACAAGTGGATTTAACGGAACAAAAGCGAAGGGAGGACAAAATGAGCGTTCAGTTACTTGATAAAACAAGAAAAATCAATAAGCTTCTGCATAACAGCAGTTCCAGTAAGGTGGTTTTTAATGATATCTGCCAGGTTCTGATGGATACCTTAAGTTCTAACATCCTTGTTCTCAGTAAGAAGGGAAAGGTGCTTGGTGTAAGCTTTTGCCCAGGGGTTGAGGAAATCCGAGAACTGGTTGCTGATGAGGTGGGCGGTCATGTTGACCCTCTGCTGAACGAGAGATTTTTAGGGGTTTTATCTACCAAGGAGAATGTGAACCTTCAGACACTTGGGTTTGAGCATGTATCCAGCAGCTATCAGGGAATCATCAATCCCATTGATATTGCAGGAGAGCGTCTTGGTACTGTGTTCATGTACCGTAAGGATCGTCCTTATGATATTGAGGATATTATTGTCAGCGAATATGGAACTACAGTGGTAGGACTTGAGATGATGAGAGCTGTACATGAAGAGAATGCTGAGGAAGACCGTAAGAAGCAGGTTGTGAAATCTGCCTTTAATACACTTTCGTTCTCAGAACTGGAAGCTATTATTCATATTTTTGACGAGCTGGATGGTGATGAGGGAATTCTGGTTGCAAGTAAGATTGCAGACAGAGTAGGCATCACCAGATCTGTAATTGTAAACGCATTGCGTAAATTTGAGAGTGCAGGCGTTATAGAATCCCGGTCATCCGGTATGAAGGGAACATACATTAAGGTTCTTAACGAAGTGATTTTCGACGAATTGGAAGAAATTAAGGCACAGAGGAATATAAAGAAGGCCTGATAAACAGTTTGGCAATAATCAGAAGAGTACAGAAGAACTGCTTTTCCTGAAATAAGGGGAGCAGTTCTTTTTTTGCCGTAAGAGCGTTTGAAATGGGAAAAAATTTCAGAAAATTTTCAAAGTGAGAAAATAAGAGAAAAAAAGAGAATAAAAGAGTATATCGAAGAATATACTTAAAAATACAACAATGAAAAGAGTTGCACAAAAGGCAATAATTAAATAATATAATGGACAGTGATTAGCACTCGGCTATAATGAGTGCTAGTAAAGAAAAGAAAAGCAATTCTAAAGGAGGACATAGATCATGAAATTAGTTCCATTAGGTGACAGAGTTGTATTAAAACAGTTAGAAGCAGAAGAAACAACAAAATCCGGCATCGTTCTTCCGGGACAGGCACAGGAGAAACCACAGCAGGCAGAAGTAATCGCTGTAGGACCTGGCGGAGTTGTTGAAGGAAAAGAAGTTAAGATGGAAGTTGCTGTAGGTGATAAGGTTATCTATTCCAAATATTCAGGAACAGAGGTTAAGCTTGACAGTGAAGAATATATTATCGTTAAACAGAGTGATATTCTTGCAATTGTAAAATAATCAAACAGACAGAATTTTAATCAGGAGGATGATTCATCATGGCAAAAGAGATTAAATATGGCGCAGAAGCCAGAACAGCATTAGAAGCTGGTGTAAATAAACTTGCTGATACCGTCAGAGTGACACTTGGACCGAAAGGTAGAAACGTAGTGCTGGATAAACAGTTCGGTGCTCCGCTTATTACAAACGATGGTGTTACGATCGCAAAAGAAATCGAGCTTGAGGATGCTTTCGAGAACATGGGAGCTCAGCTGATCAAGGAAGTTGCTTCCAAGACAAACGATGTTGCAGGTGATGGTACTACAACCGCTACTGTACTTGCGCAGGCAATGGTTCACGAAGGAATGAAGAACTTAGCAGCAGGTGCGAACCCGATCGTTATGAGACGCGGTATGAAGAGAGCTACAGACGCTGCTGTAGAGGCAATTAAGAACATGAGCCAGAAAGTAAGCGGAAAGAAGCAGATTGCAAACGTTGCAGCAATTTCTGCCGGAGATAAAGAGGTTGGTGAGCTTGTTGCAAATGCAATGGAGAAGGTTTCCAATGATGGTGTTATCACTGTAGAAGAGTCTAAGACCATGCATACAGAGCTTGACCTTGTAGAAGGTATGCAGTTTGACCGTGGATATATTTCTGCATATATGTCCACTGATATGGAGAAGATGGAAGCAAACCTGGAAGATCCATATATCCTGATCACAGACAAGAAAATTTCTAATATCCAGGAAGTTCTTCCGTTACTGGAGCAGATCGTACAGGCTGGTGCTAAACTCCTTATCATCGCTGAGGATGTTGAGGGTGAAGCTCTTACGACTCTGATCGTAAACAAATTAAGAGGAACCTTCCAGGTAGTAGCTGTGAAAGCTCCTGGCTATGGTGACAGAAGAAAAGAAATGCTTCAGGATATCGCAATCCTTACAGGCGGTACTGTCATTTCTGATGAAGTTGGTCTTGAACTGAAAGATGCTACAATGGCACAGTTAGGACGTGCAAAATCTGTTAAGGTTGCAAAAGAGACAACCGTTATCGTTGATGGTATGGGAGATAAAGAAACAATTGCCAATCGTGTTGCTCAGATCCGTGGACAGATTGAAGAAACAAAGTCTGATTTTGACAGAGAAAAGCTTCAGGAAAGACTTGCAAAACTGGCAGGCGGCGTAGCAGTAGTCCGTGTTGGTGCAGCTACTGAGACAGAAATGAAAGAAGCTAAGCTTCGTATGGAAGATGCGCTTGCAGCAACCAGAGCAGCTGTTGAAGAAGGAATCATTGCAGGCGGCGGTTCTGCATATATCCACGCTTCCAAAGAGGTTGCTAAGTTTGCAGCGACTCTTGAGGGCGATGAGAAGACAGGTGCAAATATCATTCTGAAAGCACTGGAGGCTCCGCTGTTCCGTATTGCAGCAAACGCTGGTCTTGAAGGTGCAGTTATCATTAACAAAGTAAGAGAGTCTGAGCCAGGTGTTGGTTTCGATGCTCTTAATGAGAAATATGTAAACATGGTAGATGAGGGAATCCTTGATCCTGCAAAGGTTACAAGAAGTGCTCTTCAGAACGCAACAAGTGTTGCTTCTACTCTGCT
>CAKRRG010000024.1 GCA_934394545.1 uncultured Blautia sp. | reverse complement strand
GGTGACCCTGTTGAAGTCAGGATACATAGCTATGAGCTGACCCTGCGTCTTGCAGATGCTGCCCAGATTCAGATTGAGAATGTAAGGGATGCAAAAGAACAGAAACGAGGCAGCCGTGCCAGAGTGATTCCTCATCCAGGTCTGGGCGAGGGCGGTAAATATCATGAAAAAGCAGATGAACATCCCCTTCCGGACAGTGAGCTTCTTACCTTTGCGTTGGCAGGAAACCAGAATTGTGGGAAAACAACATTGTTTAATCAGCTGACGGGCTCCAATCAGCATGTTGGTAACTTCCCAGGAGTTACAGTAGACCGGAAGGACGGTATTATCCGCGGGAAAAAGAACACTCTTGTGACAGACCTGCCGGGAATTTATTCCATGTCCCCTTATACCAGCGAGGAAATCGTAACCAGAAGCTTTATTCTGGAGCAGCATCCTAAGGGGATCATCAATATTGTGGATGCCACGAATATCGAGAGAAATCTTTATCTTACCATGCAGCTGATGGAGCTGGATGTGCCTATGGTACTGGCGTTGAATATGATGGATGAAGTAAGGCAGAATGGTGGCTCTGTGCGTGTGAACCAGATGGAGGAGGCCTTGGGAATTCCGGTAGTGCCGATTTCAGCAGCCAAAAATGAAGGTATTGACGAATTGGTTGCACATGCTATTCATGTGGCGAAATATCAGGAAAAACCAAAGCGGTTGGATTTCTGTGATGCAAACGATGACGGTGGAGCCGTTCACAGATGTCTTCATGGAATTATGCATCTCATTGAGGATCATGCACAGCAGGCTGATATTCCGGTGCGTTTTGCAGCCAGCAAGCTTGCGGAAGGGGATGAACTGATCCTGGAAAAGCTTGGACTGGATCAGAATGAAAAAGAAACCCTGGAGCATATTGTAAAGCAGATGGAAACAGAGCGAGGTCTTGACCGGTCTGCGGCGATTGCCCATATGCGCTTTGATTTTATTGAAAAAGTCTGCGATGAGACCGTGATCAAGCCTCATGAGAGCAAGGAGCATCTGCGTAGTCAGAAGATGGATAAAATACTGACAGGTAAATATACAGCCATTCCATGCTTCGCAGGTATTATGGCTCTGGTTTTCTGGCTGACCTTTGGCGTGATCGGAAAGGGACTTTCGGATCTTCTGGATATGGGAATTACCTGGCTGACTGCTGTTGTAGATCAGGCAATGACGGCATGGAACGTAAATAATGTGCTTCATTCTCTTGTAATTGACGGTATTTTCAATGGCGTTGGAAGTGTGCTCGGTTTCCTTCCCATCATCGTTACCCTGTTCTTCTTCCTGTCTCTTTTGGAGGACAGTGGATATATGGCAAGAGTTGCTTTCGTGATGGACAAGCTGCTTCGTAAGATCGGTCTTTCCGGACGAAGCATTGTGCCGATGCTGGTTGGCTTTGGCTGTACAGTTCCCGGCGTTATGGCAAGCAGAACCCTGCCTTCAGAGCGTGACCGTAAGATGACCATTCTTCTTACTCCTTTTATGAGCTGTTCGGCAAAGCTTCCTATTTATGCGTTCTTTACAGCTGCTTTTTTCCCGAAATACGGTGCCTTGGTAATGATCGCACTTTATTTTGGCGGAATTATTATGGGAATCCTGATGGCTCTGCTTTTTGGAAAAACCATGTTCAAGGGCGAGGCAGTGCCTTTTGTTATGGAGCTTCCGAACTATCGTTTACCTGGTGCAAAAAACGTAGGACAGCTTCTTTGGGAAAAAGCAAAGGACTTTCTTCAGAGAGCGTTTACGGTTATTTTTGTTGCGACCATTGTGATCTGGTTCTTACAGACCTTTGATCTGCATTTGAATATTGTGACAGATTCCAAAGACAGTATTCTTGCTGTGCTGGCCGGATTTATTGCGCCGGTATTTCAGCCGCTTGGCTTTGGAGACTGGAGGTTCTCTACAGCCCTTGTAACAGGCTTTATGGCAAAGGAGAGCGTGGTTTCCACATTGTCCATACTGTTTGGAAGTACTGCAGCACTGGTAGAGGTGCTTTCACCGCTGGCAGCAGTTTGTCTTCTTACCTTCTGCCTTTTGTATACACCATGCGTGGCAGCAATTGCTTCTGTAAAGAGAGAATTAGGTGGAAAATGGGCCGCAGGCGTGGTAATCGGGCAATGTGTGATCGCCTGGGTTGCGGCATTTTTGGTAAAAATGGTTGGCGTTTTACTTGGATTTTGAGAAAAATGACTATTTTTCATTTTTAACAAAATAAATATTGACTATTGGTCATTTTAGGTTATACTATAGTACGAAAGAAATGTATTAAGGAGATGACATCAATGGTCAAAGTAGGAAAATGGATAGCCAAGCATAAGGTGCTGGTGCTTCTTATCGGTCTTTTGCTGGTAATCCCCTCTGTGATCGGAATTGCAGAGACGAGAGTTAATTATGATCTTTTAAGTTACCTGCCGGATACTCTTGAGACTGTAAAGGGTCAGGATATTCTGGTTGATGAGTTTGGAATGGGCGCCTTTTCCATGGTGATCGTGGAGAATATGGATATGAAGGATGTCCAGAAGCTGGAAGAGAAGTTTAGTGAAGTAGAGCATGTAAAGGATGTGCTTTGGTATGATGATGTGGCAGACATCACCCTTCCGGTGGAGATGATCCCTGAGAAATACAGAAAGGTATTTATAAACGGCGATGCCACCATGATGCTGGTGCTGTTTGATAATACCACCTCTTCCGATACTTCTATGGAGGCCATTACAGAGCTTCGTAAGGTTGCCAATGAGCAGTGCTTCTTAAGCGGTATGACAGGCGTTGTTACAGATATTAAGAACATTGCCATGCAGGAGCTGCCAATCTACGTAGTAATTGCAGCTGTACTCAGTCTGATCGTTCTGGAGCTGACAAGCGGATCTTTTGTTGTTCCTTTCCTGTTCCTGCTTAGTATCGGACTTGCCATTCTTTACAACCTGGGAAGCAATATTATTTTAGGTGAGACTTCCTATATTACACAGGCCCTTACTGCTGTTCTTCAGCTTGGTGTTACAATGGATTACTCCATTTTCCTTCTGAACAGCTATGAAGAGAATAAGAAGCGATTCCCTGGAGAAAAGGATCGTGCCATGGGGCATGCCATTGCCAATACCTTTAAGTCTGTAGCAGGTAGTTCTGTTACCACAGTGGCCGGTTTCGTTGCACTTTGTGTTATGACCTTCGCTCTTGGACGTGACCTTGGTATTGTTATGGCAAAGGGTGTTGTCATTGGTGTTATCTGTTGTGTAACCATTCTTCCGGCACTGGTACTGTTCTTTGACAAGCCAATCGAGAAGACCCAGCATAAGCTGCTTTTTGCCAGACTGGATAAACCCTCTGCATTTATTACGAAGCATTATAAGCTTTGGACTGTGATTTTCTTGGTGCTTCTGTTCCCGGCTATTTACGGAAATAACCATACACAGATTTATTACAACATTGCAGAATCTCTTCCGTCCACTTTGGATTGCAACATTGCCAATGATGAACTGGAGAAGACTTTCGCAGTAGGTAATATCCATATGATCATGATGGATAAGAATATGGACTCCAAGCAGAAACAGCAGATGCTAAATGAAATCGATAAAGTGGATGGTGTTAAATGGAGTCTGGGTATGAATTCCCTGATCGGACCGACGGTTCCGGAGTCCATGATTCCAAAGGATCTGAAGAAGATATTCAAAGGGGATCAGTATGAGCTTGCATTTGTATGCTCTGAGTATGGTTCTGCTACAGATGAGGTAAATGCCCAGCTTGCCCAAATTGATAAAATAGTAAAGGAATACGATGATACAGCAATGGTAATCGGTGAGGCACCTCTTATGAAGGATCTTCAGGATACCACAGATGCCGATCTGGTTCGTGTAAATGTGATTTCCATCGGTGCGATTTTCCTGATCATTATGATCATTTTCAAATCAATTTCCCTGCCGATCATCCTGGTTGCGGTTATTGAATTTGCCATTTTTGTCAATATGGCCATTCCATTCTATCAGGGAATCAGCCTTCCATTCGTTGCAAGTATCGTGATCGGTGCCATCCAGCTTGGTGCTACCGTTGACTACGCGATCCTGATGACCACCCGTTATCAGAGAGAGAGACAGCATGGCAAGAATAAGAAGGAAGCTATCAGCATTGCCCATAAGACCAGCATGCCGTCTATTATCAGCAGCGGTCTCAGTTTCTTTGCTGCAACCTTCGGTGTTTCCTGCTATTCACAGGTTGAGATGATCGGTTCTATCTGTACACTGCTTGCACGTGGTGCTGTTATCAGTATGGTAGTGGTACTGTTTATCTTACCGGCTATGTTCATGATCTTCGATAAGCTGATTTGTGTTACATCCATTGGCTTCCTTGGAGACAAGAAGGCTGCAAAGGCGAAATAAAACATAGAATCAAAAAAATCCTGCTTCGATCCGGAGCGGGATTTTTTTGTTGAATAAAAGAAGGGAAAACGTTATAATTTTTATGAGGGTATCATAGTCAGGGGCTTTTGCTCCTAACATTGTAGAAAGAAAATGGAGTGAATTTATACATGACATTAGAAGAAATTCTTGCTCAGGTGCAGAAGGGAACTCTTTCCCCGGAGAAGGCCGGGAGTCTGATCCGTCAGGATGGTTATAAAGAGATGGATTATGCCAAATTGGATACAGGGAGAAAGGCCCGCACCGGTTTCGCAGAGGTTGTTTATTGCAGCAATAAAGCCGATGAGCATTTGCTGCATATTTTTGAGCGGTTATATCTGGAAGAAGGGGAAGTGCTGGGAACCAGAGCGTCTCAGGCACAGTTTGAGCTGGTGAGAGAGAAACTGCCGAATGTGCAGTATGATCCCATTTCCAGAATCCTGAAAATAGAAAAGCCGGACAAGCTTCATGAGGGAAAGGTGGCTGTGTGTACAGCTGGTACAGCAGACATTCCTGTTGCAGAGGAAGCTGCGCAGACAGCGGAATACTTCGGAACCCATGTGGAACGGATTTATGACGTGGGAGTAAGTGGAATGCACAGATTGTTTTCCAGACTGGAGACCATACAGGATGCCAACTGTGTAGTAGCAGTTGCCGGTATGGAAGGTGCTCTTGCCAGCGTTATAGGAGGACTTGTAAGCAGGCCGGTAATAGCAGTGCCTACCTCTGTGGGCTATGGCGCCAGCTTCCATGGCCTGTCAGCACTTTTAACCATGATCAATTCCTGTGCAAATGGAATTGCCACAGTGAATATTGATAATGGATACGGAGCCGGATATCTGGCAACGCAGATGAACCGGCTGGCACTTGGTAAGTAAGAGACACAGATTGGAAAACAATTTGATAAATTTGTAATGAGGAGAATTATGGGAAAAACATTATATCTGGAGTGTTATTCCGGAATCAGTGGTGATATGACAGTAGCAGCGCTTCTGGATCTGGGAGCGGATCGGAAGGTGCTGGAGGATGTGCTTGGAAGTCTTCCGGTACAGGGATTTGAAATAAAGATAAGCAGAGTGAAGAAGTCCGGGATCGATGCCTGCGATTTTAACGTGATCCTGGATAAAGAGATAGACGGACATGACCATGATATGGAATATTTACATGGACAGAGACAAGAAGAGAAGCAAGAGCATGAACATGAGCAAGAGCATGAACATGAGCAAGAGCATGAACAGGAACATAAGCATAAGCATGAACATAGCCATGACCATATTCATTCTCATCCTCATCGGGGAATGAGGGAAATCCGCCAGATCATTGACGCATCCCAGATGACGGAGGGGGCCAGGAAGACAGCTCTTGCTATTTTTGATATTTTGGCAAGGGCAGAAGCCAATGCCCATAATGTGCCCATAGAAGAGGTGCATTTTCATGAAGTGGGAGCAGTGGATTCCATTGTGGATATCCTGTCTGCAGCAGTGTGTCTGGATAATCTTGGAGTTACAGAGGTGATCGTACCAGTGTTATATGAAGGAACCGGCACCATTCGTTGTCAGCATGGAATTCTTCCCGTGCCTGTTCCGGCTGTGACCAATATTGTACAGCAGTGTGGTCTGGAGCTTAAGATCACACCGGTGTCAGGAGAACTGGTTACCCCTACAGGTGCTGCAATCGTGGCAGCAGTGCGCACCTCCTGTAAATTACCTGAGAATTTCACAATTGAGAAGATTGGTATGGGAGCGGGCAAAAGAAACTACGAATGCCCGGGAATCCTTCGGGCCATGCTTATCCACACAGAAGAAGCAGAATCTGATCATTCGGATCATATTTATAAGCTTGAGACGAATATTGATGACTGCAGCGGGGAAATTCTTGGCTTTGTTATGGAGAAATTATTTGAAGCAGGGGCAAGAGATGTTCATTATACTCCTGTATATATGAAGAAGAACCGCCCGGCATGGCTGCTTACTGTAATTTGTAAAGAAGAAGATATTCCGGGAATGGAAGCTTTGATTTTTGCAGAAACCACCAGCATTGGCATTCGCAGAGTGAGGATGGAGCGTACCATTTTGCCCCGCAAAAAAAGAAACGTAATGATTCCCTTTGGGGAAGTGGAAGTGAAGATTTGTGGGCCTGAAGGTGCCCAGAAATGTTATCCGGAGTACGAAAGTCTGGCGAAAATCTGCAGAAAGACCGGAATTTCCTACGCCGAGGCTTATCAGATGGCCGTGGAAGCAGGGAAGAACCTGGAATAAAGGTGTGAAATCGCAATATTGCAACCTTTAAAAGAGTGTGATACAATACAGTCTGGCTTTTAAGCTAAATTTTTCAAAATACAATGGAGTGAATATGAAGAAATATTTTGATAATCTCAGACAGTATCAGTTTCTCTTAAGCGAACTGGTAAAAAAAGGAATCAAGCTGAAATATCGTCGTTCCTACCTTGGTATTTTGTGGTCCATGTTAGAACCACTGCTTTCTATGGTAGTTCTGACGATCGTCTTCGGAACCCTGTATGGTAATACGGACAAAACATTCCCTGTATACATTCTTTCCGGACGTCTTTTGTACAGCTTTTATTCCTCAGCAACCAAATCTGCGCTGAAATCCATCCGGTCCAATTCAGCAATGATCAAGAAGGTATATGTACCGAAGTATCTGTACCCTCTTTCTACCGTTATTTATAATTATATTATTTTTCTGATCTCCCTGGTAGTGCTTGCCATTGTAAGTCTGGTTCTTGGTGTGAAGCCGACCATCTACCTGCTTCAGGCACCGGTTGCCCTTCTTATCATTCTGATCCTTTCTTATGGATGCGGAATGTTCCTTGCAACCATTGGCGTATTTTTCAGGGATATCGAATACCTCTGGTCTGTTGCACTGATGCTGATCATGTACACCTGCGCGATTTTCTATTATCCAAGCAAGCTGTTAAAGAGCGGCTGGTCCTGGATCCTGAAATTTAACCCGCTGTACTGTACCATTCAGATTTTCCGTTCTGCATTATTCGGAGAGCCTATGTATCCGCCATATGTGATTTATGCGGCCGTATTCAGCATTCTGATCACGGTTATCGGACTTGTATGCTTTAAGAAGAAACAGGATAACTTTATTCTATACATTTAAGGAGAAAAAATGAGTAAGACAGCCATAGAAGTTGATAATGTGAGTATGAAGTTCAACCTGAGCCGTGAGAAGGTTGACAGCTTAAAGGATTATATTTTTAAGACCATTAAACGGGAAATCCAGTACAATGAGTTCTGGGCACTGAAGAATGTAAGCTTCAGCGTGGAAAAGGGAGACCGTGTAGGAATCCTTGGTCTTAACGGTGCCGGAAAAAGTACCCTTCTGAAGGTGATTTCCGGTGTATTCAAGCCTACGGAAGGTCATGTGGACAAGCATGGCAAGATGGTTCCCCTTCTGGAGCTTGGCGCTGGTTTTGACCCGCAGTATACAGGAAAAGAGAATATTTATCTGTATGGTGCCATGCTTGGATATACCAAGAAATTTATTGACAGCAAATATGATGAGATCGTAGAATTTTCTGAACTTCAGAAATTCATGGATGTTCCGGTGAAGAATTATTCCTCCGGTATGAAATCCAGACTTGGCTTTTCCATTGCCACAGTAGTAGAGCCGAAAATCCTGATCCTGGACGAGGTTCTTTCCGTAGGTGACGCCAAGTTCCGTAAAAAAAGTGAAAAGAAGATCATGAGTATGTTTGACTCTGGAGTAACCGTACTTTTCGTATCTCATTCTCTGGAACAGGTTCAGCGTCTTTGTAATAAGGCCATGATTCTTGAGAAAGGACAGCTGATCGCATACGGTGACATTGGTCCGATTTCTGAACAATACAGTAAAATGATAGGTGGCTGATTATTGTGAAAATCCTGCAGGTTGGGCTGGGGAATAATCCTGGCGGAATGGAAGCATTTGTAATGAATTATTTCAGGGAACTGGCCCGACAGGGAGTTTCCTTTGATTTTGTATCCATGTATGGAACGATTGCTTATGAGAAAGAAATCCTGGAGCTTGGTGGACGGGTTTTCTATGTTCCCAATGTAAAAAAGGATTACTTTGGCTATACAAAGGCCTTTCGGAAGCTTCTTGCCCGGGAGAAGTACGATGTTGTGCATGTGAATATGCTTTCGGCAGCCAATATCGTACCACTTCGCCTGGCAAAGCAGGCAGGAGTAAGAAAGGTAATCGCACATTCCCATAACGCTTCCGCACCGGGAATTGTGCGTAAGCTGATGGATGGCATGAATCGTCCCAGGATGAAGCATTATGTGAATGAGAAGTTTGCCTGTTCGGAAAAGGCAGGCAGATGGCTGTTCGGAGATAAGGCTTTTGAACGTGGAGAGGTAACTTTGGTTGCAAACGCAATTGAGACGGATAAATATGGATTTTCAGAAGCAAACAGGCGGGAAATCAGAGAAAAGCTTGGAATTTCCAGAGATGCCCTGGTAGTAGGGCATGTAGGCAGGTTTCAGGTTCAGAAGAATCATGAAGCCATTCTCCGTATTTTCTATGAAATCCAACAAAAAGAGCCGGCTGCAAGGCTTTGCCTTATTGGTGACGGCGAATTAAAGGAACAGATCCAGGAACAGGCTAAAAAGGCGGGTGTCCTGGATAAAATCATATTTACGGGAGTGTGCCCGGATGTGGAGCGGTACTTAAGCGCCATGGATGTTTTCCTTTTTCCCTCTTTGTTTGAGGGACTTCCCTTTACTCTTCTGGAAGCTCAGGCCAATGGCTTGCCATGTGTGATCTCAGACCAGATTACGGGAGAAGCAGTACTCTCCACGGAGAATGTGACAATGATTTCCCTGGCAGAAGGCCCGAAGGAATGGGCAAGGGCCGTGTTTAAGATGAAGGAAGCCGGAAGAATCGAAAGAGAAGAAGCGGCCAGAAGGCTTTCAGAAGCAGGATTTGACATCCATAAGGAAGGGCAGAAGCTGATGCTTCTGTATAGCAGATAAGCTGCGAAGCAGTTATTGGGTTATGAGCAAGTAGCGAAGCGGACCTGGAATATCCGCTTGACAGAGCAGGAGATAACAGATGGAAAAAATAGATTTTGTGCTTACCTGGGTGGATGGCAGCGACCCTGACTGGCTTGCACAGCGCAGGGAATATCAGCCTGGAAGAGGAACTGATGCAGGAGAGAGCAGATACCGCGACTGGGACAATCTTCAGTACTGGTTCCGCGGTGTGGAGAAATATGCTCCATGGGTAAATAAAATATATTTTGTCACATGGGGACATGTTCCGAAGTGGCTGAATACAGCTCATGAGAAGATTCAGATTGTGAAGCATGAGGAGTTTATGGCTCCGGCTTATCTTCCTACCTTTAATATTAATTCCATAGAACTGAATCTTCACCGAATAAAAGGATTGTCAGAGCATTTCGTCTTTTTTAATGATGATATGTTTCTCATTGATCAGGCGAAGCCAGAGGACTTTTTTAAGAATGGGCTTCCCTGCGATTGCTGTATTGAGACTGCCCTTGTGCAGGACAATATCCGCAATCCTTTTGCCAATATTCTTATGAATGATGCGGCACTTGTGAATATGCATTATCACAAAAAAGAAGTGATTAAAAAGCAGGCTTCCAAGTGGTTCAGTCCGGCTTATGGAGCCATGGCTTTTCGAAATATACTGATGCTTCCTTACCGGGAATTTTCCAGCTTCAAGTATACCCATCTCCCCAGTGCCTTTTTGAAGACTTCTTATGAGAAGGTTTGGAAAGACGAGGGTGCGTTACTGGATGAGGTATGCAGGAACCGGTTCCGCACAGTGTTCGATGTGAACCAGTATGTGGTGAAATACTGGCAGTACATGGAAGGGAAATTTATGCCTCAGTCACCGAAGATTGGAAGATTTTATACCATAGGAAAACATGATCAGCAGATTCACGATACCATTCGCAGACAGGCGTGTAAAATGATCTGTCTCAATGATGATGTGAATGTAGGTGATTTTGAGAGACAGAAGAAAGAAATTCAGAGAAGCTTCGAAGTGATTTTTCCAGAGAAATCGTCTTTCGAGATGTAATTGCATCAGGCAGATCATAGAAACGAGGGTAAGAGATGACAAAGGATTCCCTTAAAAGGAAAATAAAAGAAGAGGGTCTGGCAGGAAGTGTTCTCTATTATCTGGGACGCTTTTTTTCCAAGGCAGAGCTTGCCCTGGTAGGAAAATGGTTCGGGAATCACGGAAAGCTCCGTCAGAATTGCATTGTGCTGAAAAACCGCACCATGCAGGACATGACAGACAATCCCCGGGCCTTTTATGAATATCTGATCCAGAATAAAAGAAACGAGAACTATCAGATTATCTGGATGGTTTCCGATAAGAAAAAATGTGAGAAACTGAAATGCAAGAATGTGAAATTGGTAACAGCAGAGAATAAATATGGCTGGTCCAGTCCTCTTGCTTATTATTATGGTGCTGTTGCCGGATTTTTTTTCTATACGAACAATACGGCGTATTTGAATTTTTACCATTGTAAGGGTCAGGTTACGGTAAATATGTGGCATGGCTGCGGCTATAAGGATGTAGCCAGAGACAACAAGCCTCCGGCAGGGAAGAGTATGATGCATTTTGACCATGCCATGGTGCCAGGACCTGTGTTTGTGGAAACGAAATCCCGCTACTGGAAGTGTGGGAAAGAGAAGATTCTTGCCCTTGGTTATCCGAGGTACGACTGGATGCTTCATCCTTCTGTGACCAGGGAAAAAGCTTTACGGGTTTTATTTGACCGAAAAGATGAAAAAACAGTGATCTGGATGCCGACCTTCCGGAAAAGTGAGGTGCTCATAAGTGCAGAGAATAACATTGATCTGCCCTTTCAGCTGCCGGCATTGAACAGCGAGGAAGAACTGAAGGCTCTGGATGATCATTTAAGAGAATGCGGGATATTTCTGATCATTAAGAAGCATCCTCTTCAGTCAGGATGGTCCCTGGATGAAAGTGCGTATACCAATATCCGGTATGTAACAGAGGAAATGCTGCAGAAATCCGGTATCCAGCTATATGAGCTGGTTGGGGTTATGGATGGATTGATTTCCGATTATTCCTCCATTGCCGTGGATTACATGCTTCTTGACAGACCTCTTGGTTATGTGCTTACAGATCTGGAAAGCTATCGAAGTACCAGAGGATTTGTGTTTGAAAATCCGGAAGAATATATGCCAGGTGAGAAGATTTATAATTTAGAGAATCTGAAGGAATATGTTTCCCATATTGCAATGGGAGCGGATCCTTTTAAAGAAAAGAGAAGAAGCTTATTGCCTGTAATGCACACCATGCCAAAGAAGGCAAGTTACTGTGAGGCACTTGCAGAGTATTTGAATATAAAGTAAAATAAAGAAATGGACGAATAAAAATACAGGAGAAATGAGAAATGGGAAAGGTAATCGGATACACACAGGGAACCTACGATATGTTTCATATCGGTCATCTGAATCTGATCAAGAATGCCAAGAGAAGATGCGATTATCTGATCGTAGGCGTAAACACAGATGAACTTGTGGAAAGCTATAAGAACAAAAGACCTATCGTACCTTTGGAAGAACGGGCTGAGATCGTTCGCTCTATTAAATATGTGGATGAGGTGATCATCACCAATACGCTTGACAAGAAGGAAATCTGGGATAAGATCCGTTTCGATGAGATTTATATTGGTGATGACTGGAAGGGCAATGAGCGCTGGGAACGTACCGGCAAGGAAATGGAAGCCTTAGGAGCCAGACTTGTGTATCTTCCCTATACGAGAGATACATCCTCCACAATGCTCCGTGAGAAATTAAAGGAGTATTAATTTTCTAAGAAAGGTAAAATTCATGGAAAGAGCACAGAGAATCTTAAAGAAGTTTTCCAATATTCTGAAGAAGCAGGGACCTGGAGCTTTATTTGTTACGTTCAAGGGATATTTAACCTATGCCTTATATGACCGCTGGAAAGTGAGACGGCTTCGGAAATTCCCGCCTCGTCTGGTGAAGAACCGGATTTTATTTGAGACAAATGATGATTTTACAGATAACTGCCGGGCGCTTTTTGATTATATGGTTGCCAATGGATATAATAAAAAATATGAATTGATCTGGCTGGTGCATGAGCCGGAGAAGTATAAGAAATATCAGGCAGAGAATGTAAAGTTTGTCCGTAATATCAAGAAGAATACAACGATCCGCAGGGCAGCAGCTTACCGCTATGCTTTGACCTCCACCTTTATTTTTTATACACAGGCCTTTAACTGGATCGGAATGGCAAGGAAAGGCCAGACCTTTGTAAATCTGTGGCATGGCTGCGGTTATAAGGCAAATAAGAACAACCGTAAGGTATTTTTTGATTACTGTCTGGTGCCTGGTGATGTGTTTATTGAGACCAAAAAGGAATTTTTCGGATGCAGCTCAAAGAAGCTTCTGACACTGGGATATCCACGCTATGATCAGATGATGAAAGGCAGTGATGCCGCAAGAGCCTATAAGGATAAGCTTTTGAAGGCAGCTGACAGTGATAAGCTGATCCTGTGGATGCCGACCTACCGTCATGCAAGCAGTGAGAGACTGAATGAGGAGACCCTTAATAACGAATTTAACATCCCGATCCTGGACGATAAGGAGAGACTGCTTGCCTTCAATAATTTCTGCAGGGAGAATCATGTGCTTGTGGTAATTAAGAAGCATTATCTTCAGATCCCATATGATTTCGGGGAGAATGTGCTTACCAATATTGTTTATCTGGAGAATCAGGATCTGGAGGACAATGGCCTGCAGCTTTATGAGTTTATTAACTGCTCCGATGCCCTGGTATCTGACTATTCCTCTGTGGCAATCGATTATCTGCTCCTTAACAGACCTATGGGATTTACTCTGGATGATTACGAAGCTTACACAGAATCCAGAGGCTGGGTATTTGAGAATCCGCTGGAATATATGCCAGGAGAGCATATTTACAATGTACAGCAGTTCGAACAGTTTGTTCTTGACATTAAGAATGGAAAAGACGACTATGAGAGTCAGCGTAAGGCAATTATTGCAAAAACCCATAATGTAACAGACAATTATTGTAAGCGTGTACTGGATTACTTTAAGATTACGATTTAAGGGGTATCTACAATATGAAAATATGTATCTGGATAACAAAAATATTTGACCTGGGCGGTACCAAGCGTGTTGTTTCCCTTCTGGCAAATGAGCTGGTGAAGGAGCATGAGGTGACGATCATGACTTATGAGGATCGTTTCCGGGAAGACCGCACCATGTATCATTTAAGCGAAGATATTGATGTGGATTTCATTGACAACAGTCAGTTTGTGAATAAGCATCATACCCCGGCCTTTTGTGCCCGCTATTTTGTGAAGAAACTGAATGACCAGTGTGGAATGTTCAATAAAAAAAGCCTGAATCCCATTCTTGCAGAGGCAATCTTTCCTAAGAAAACAAGGGAGAAATGGGTAAAGTATTTTAATTCCCAGGACTATGACGTGATCCTTACCACTGCGTCCTTAAGCCTGAGACTTGGTATGATCGCACCACAGCTGAAGGCAGCTACGATTGGCTGGCAGCACAATTGTTATGACGGCTATCTTCATGTGAAGCCGGTGGTATTCTGGCAGCAGGAGAATCTTCTTAAGGAATATCTGCCCAATCTGGACCGGTATATTGTGTTAAGTGACTATGATAAGCGTGACTATATGGAGAAGCTGGGAATTGACTGCGAGGTAAAAATCAATCCACGCAGCTTTGTCAGTGAGAAGAAATGCGATGTGAAATCCAAGCGCTTCCTTATGGCTACCCGTTTCGTATATGCGAAGGGTCTGGATCTGATGATGGAATCCTTTGAGGAATTCTGCAAAGAGGACAAAGAATGGGAGCTTGATATTATCGGTGACGGAGATTTGTTTGAGCAGATCAAGGCAGACGCAAAGAAGCGTCACCTGGAGAAGCGTGTGCATTTTGTAGGCTATACCAACGAACCGGAAAAGTATTATCTGAATTCTTCTGTTTTCCTTCTTCCATCCAGGTGGGAGGGCTGGCCTATGGTAATCATGGAGGCTTTTGAGTTTGGTCTTCCTGTGATCGCTTACCACATGGGCGCTATGGATCTGATCATTGATGATGGTAAGACCGGTTTTCTTCCGGAAGCCTTTGACCCGCATAAATTTGCCCAGGCCATGCTGAAGCTGGCCCATGATGATGAACTTCGTGCGCAAATGTCTGCAAATGCCATAGTGAAATCTGAGGATTTCTCTATTGATAAGGCTGTGAAGGAATGGGATGGACTTTTTGAGCGTGTAGTTGCAAAGAAGAGGGGGAAGTGACATGAAGATCACCGTGAATAACCTGAAGAAGCTGGTGAAGAAAGTTATCCACCATCAGGAGGACTCCGGGAAAGAGAAGGATACCTTTGAGGCAGCTGTAAAAAGAGCCGGGAATGAGGCAAAATACAATCTCACAGAGGAGCTTCGGGAAAAATACACGGATTTTCTGAACAGTCCCATAAAAGAAAAATGTATATTGTATGAGGCATTCGGGGGCAGAGGCATGACCTGCAGTCCCCATGCTATTTTTAAGTATTTATTGACCCAGCATGAGTTTCAGGAATATCTCCATGTCTGGGTCATTGATGACTTCTCGGACAATGAGCCGTGGATGGGACTTTATAAGAATTATCCAAATATAAAATTTATTAAATTTCAGTCTTTGGAATACAGGGAATATCTGGCAACTGCCAAATATCTGATCAATAACGTAAGCTTTCCGGGGTATTTTACAAAAAGAAAAGAGCAGATCTTTGTGGATACCTGGCATGGCATTCCACTGAAGACCATTGGATTCGATATTCCTTCGGGAAAGGTGAGCGCAGGAAATACAGTTAAGAATTTTCTGGCTGCAGATTACCTGATCTCCCCCAATCATTTTATGACAGAGATCTATGAGAATGCATTTAAGATGAAAAATCTGTATCCAGGTACCATTCTGGAGGTGGGACAGCCTCGTAATGACAGCTACTTCCATACAGACAGAGCTGCTGTATTTGAGAAACTGAAGCTGGCAGGAGTGGAAGCAGATCCTGCTAAGAAGCTGATCCTTTATGCTCCTACCTGGAAGGGAAGCAAGTATTCCAGCCCGGATACCAGTCTGGATGCGTATGAGAAAATGATCCGGACCATTGAAGAAAACGTAGATACTAGTGAATATCAGGTTCTGGTAAAGCCTCATCAGATCGTGTACTACCATATTAAGGACACGGCAGGGGTAACCGGACAATATATTCCTGCTACAGTGGATACCAATGAGCTCCTCTGGGCAACGGACATTCTGATTTCCGACTATTCCAGTATTTATTTTGATTATCTGGTATCTGGAAGACCCATATTGTTCTTTATCCCGGATCTTGCAGATTACAAGAATTACAGAGGTCTGTATTTTGGCATTGACAAGCTTCCGGGACCGATCGCGGAGAATTATGAGCAGCTTGGGGAATATATTAAAAATCCTAAGGGGGCTATGGAGCCTTACCGTCAGGTCTATGAAAGAGAAGCTGCCTGGGCATGTCCGAAGGATGATGGTAATGTGTGCCAGCGGCTTGTGGATATTGTATTTCATGGCAAAGAAAGTTCTGCGTGCATAAAATGCCAGAGTAATGGACCGGAGAGTAAGAAAAAGCTTCTTCTGTATGCCGGTGATTTTTCAGAGGGAGATGATACTGCCGGATTTCTTGGCCTTGCGGAGAATCTGGATCTGAAGAACTATGACATTACCCTGCTCATAGACGGCGGTGGGGATGATCATGCCACAGATCAGATCATTGGTCTTCCATCTGAAATCCGTGTTCTTTTCCGTGGACAGCCTTTTAACGGAAGTGTGCAGGAGCTTGCACAGCACGAGAGGCTTATGAAGGGAAAGGGAAAAGAAATTCCCCATGAATTATATAAACGAGAAGCCAGACGTTTGTTTGGTGAGGGGGAATTTGACTGTGCCATTGATCTCACCGGAAAAAAGAATCTGTTTTCTATGGTAGCGGGAGAGCTTTCCGGAACGAAATTCTTTTTCTGGAAGGCACAATTTGCCCGTAAGAAAGAGATTGAGAAGGAACTGGCAGGACAGCCGGTAATCGTAGGTGCGAAAGAGAGCTATTTTATTGCCAGATATGAAGGCAGCAATCCTACCGCGATTACAGTGGAAACAATTCCGGCACCGGACACAGAGAAAATCAACTATATCTGCATGTATCAGAAGGAAGCACAAAATGTTCTAAGAGCTTTTGAAAAGCTGGATAAAAAGAATACCTGCCTTTATATTACCGGAAAGGGTGAGGGGTATCAAAAACTGAAAAAAATGGTTTCCGATCTTCATTTGGAGGGAAGGGTGATACTTACAGGGTGGCTGGAGAAGCCCTTTGCATTTATGAATTTGTGTGATTATTTTATTTGTCCGGCAGGACAGGAGGAAAGTCTTGGTACTCTTGGTGCGAAGACCATGAATATGAAGCTTCTGGCTGGAGACTGTGTTACAGAGGTATCCTACAGCTTTGATGCCGGGGAATGGAATGAGAAGCAGTGTATCGGACTGGAAGAACGGATAGAAGATAAGAGGGCTGCCCATGAATGAGATAGAGAAGATTTTGAAAGAGAACATGGAGGATTACGAGAGCCTGAAGCGTCAGGCCTTGAAGTTTGTCCATGAGAACCAAAAAGAGCTTTCCAAAAACTATGAGTATGCAGGCTTTTGTCAGGAACCTGTAGCACAGAGACGGCTTTTTGTTGTGGTGGATGCAAGGAAGCCAGGAGGTGAGCTGCTCCTGGATATGCTGAAATATCTGATGCAGTGTCATGTGGAAGATTATGAGGTGATCGCCTGTGTAAAAGGCAGCTTTCACCTTACGAAGAACCTGAATATTACCTATGTAAAAGAGGAAAGCCAGGATTACTGGAAAGGGCTGGCTCAGTCAGGGTTTATTTTTAGCAATGTGCTCCTGCCGGGATCCTTTGTAAAAAGACAGGAACAAATATATTTTAATTCCATGCTTGGGGAAATGGAAGCAGCAGATACTGGCGAATTTATTTCCGGGGCTGCAAGAGAGCTTCTGAAAACAGATTATATTTATGCTTCCTCCGAAAAAACAGCAGAGGAGAACTGGCTGAAGAAATGCTCCCTGGGTCAGGTATATGACGGCAAGGTGCTTGTGCTGCCCCAAAATCTGCAAAAAAACACAGAGGAAATCAGCAAACTGGTTTCTTCAATTGTTCCGGACCTTTCTTCCAGGGAAGCAAAGATGATTTCTCTACGGCAAGGTGGGGAAAAGAAAAAGGTTCTGGTCCTTGGCAGCTGGAAGGCAGAGCAGCAGACAAAGACTGTGGTGCAGAAGCTTTTGGAAAGCATGGATAAGAATCAGTACGACATTCTCCTTTACAGTGGCTGGCTTGGTGGGAAAGGAGAGGTGAAGGAATACCTTTCCTTCGAAAAAGACCTTCCCAGAGTCATGGGAGCAGGAAGAATGACCTTAAGTGAGGAGGACTTTCTGAATTACCGGATGATTGAGAAGAACCCGGCTATTTATCTGGAAAATCCCATGATCCGCAGATATATGAAGCGGCTTGCAAAAAGAGAGTGGGGAAGATTATTTGGCAATAGTTCCTGGGATGTCGTGCTTGTGGCAGGAAGTACAGGTTATCTGCCTTATTATCTGGCAGCAGAAGCACCGGCCAGGATGAAAGTGCTGGTAGATCTTGATTTTCTCCCTTATGTGCATGAGAAATATCCGGCCAGGTGGCGGAAGGCACTGACCGTATTTGACAGGATTTATGCACCTGCGGCCTGTCAGCAGCTGGGCGGTTATGGACAGGAAAATCGCCTTCGGATCATGCGCCTGCCGGTATTGACAGCAGAGCAACCGGAGTCTGGGCAGGTGGAGACGGTTTCTTATAATGGAGAAACCTATCTGGTGAGTGAGAAACAAAGACTTCAGGGAGAACGTGTGTCAATGAAGCTGGTACAAAAGCCAGTCACCGGAAGCATTCTGGTAAATGGTGAGCTTGCCCCTAACGGGGAGCAGAAGGAGCTTCTGGAGAAGCTGGCAAAGGAACACAGACTGTATGTGCTGGGTACACAGAGTGCGGCATATAAAAGTTTTCTTCCGGATGCTGTTGTGCTGGATGAATATGTGCAAAAAGAGCTGTATCTGCATCCGGCGGCATGGGAGTTCTTCGGTGCCTTTTCCGGCTATGTAGGAAATCCGGGACTGGAGGACGATGTGATAGAGAAGGTATGTAAGGCTTTTGATGTGAAAAGATACTTAATCGAATAGATTTTTTTGTTTAAGGGGAGGTTATGGCAACTAATCATAAAAATAAAAAATACAGGATCATTTTTCGTTTCCTGAAAGGAAATGTCCGCTTCTGCGTGGGAACTCTTTTATTCTCCATATTGTTTACGGCCTGTAATGGAGTGATTCCGCAGATTATCAAATATACCACGGACTATATTCTGGCGCCGGATGGGATCCAGGCTGGTTTGCATGTGAGAAAGGCACTATTGCTGGCAGCAGTTCTGGTAGCTGTTTCGGCAGTGTTTTCAGGGATATTTAATTATCTGAGTAAAATGTGTCTGGCAAAGGGAGCTGAGAATTTTCTGAAATCCATCCGGGATACTTTGTACCATCACACGCAGTATCTGCCCTGTTCCTGGCATGTGAAGCATCAGACAGGAGAGATTATCCAGCGATGTACTTCAGATGTGGAGGTGATCCGTAATTTCGTATGCAGACAGCTTCCTGAGGTATTTCGAATCTGTTTTCTGATCGTGCTGTATCTTGGAATCATGTTTTCCATGAATGTGCAGGTTACTTTGGCCGGGGTAGCCTTTTTCCCAGTGATCATCGGGTATACCAGCTATTTTTATTACAGGATCGGGAAAAGATTCCAGGATGCAGATGAGGCGGAGGGGGCGCTTTCTGGTACGGTGCAGGAGAATCTGACCGGTGTTCGTGTGGTGCGGGCTTTTGGAAGGGAAAAATATGAGATCGACCGTTTTGATAAGAAGAATAATGCCTATTCAGATCTGTGGATCCATCTGGGAAAATTAATGAGTGTTTACTGGGCATCCGGAGATCTGCTTACCAATCTGCAGGTACTGACTGTTATGGTGACCGGTGTTGTGTTTGCTGTTAAAGGGCAGATCACACTTGGTACCTTTATCGCGCTTGTGTCTTATAATGCGTCACTGACCTGGCCTGTGCGAAATCTGGGTAGGATCATTTCAGATATGAGTAAGGCGGGAGTCTCTATGGAGCGAGTAGCTTATATCCTGATGGCAGAGGAAGAGAAGGATACAGAAGAAGCTGCTGAAGGAAAGCCTGTTATGACCGGCGACATTTGCTTCCATAATGTTTCTTTTGGCTATTCACCAGAGCATCCGATATTGAAAAATATTAATTTTACAATTCCGTCTGGAAGCACATTTGCAATTCTTGGTACTACCGGAAGTGGAAAATCAACTATTGTCCATTTGTTGGACCGTTTGTATGATCTGCCGGAGGACTGTGGCAGTATTACGATTGGAGGTACGGATATTCGTGATATCAATCGTCAGTATCTCCGTGAGAATATAGGAATGGTGCTTCAGGAACCCTTCCTTTTCTCCAGAAATATCCGTGAAAACATTGGAATTACAAAGGAAAAGCTTCTGGATGAGGAAATCCGTCATGCAGCCGGGATTGCCTGTGTGGATGAAGCTATCCAGCATTTTACAGATGGTTATGACACAATTGTAGGAGAGAGAGGTGTGACCTTATCCGGCGGGCAGAAACAGCGTGTGGCCATTGCCAGAATGCTGATGAAGGAAGCACCGATACTGATATTTGATGATTCTTTGTCCGCAGTTGATACGGAGACGGATAATAAAATCCGCAAAGAACTGAATAAAGAGATGGAGAAGGCTACTGTGATCATGATTTCCCATCGAATCACGTCTCTTATGCAGGCAGATTGTATCATGGTAATGGACAAAGGCGAAATCCAGCAGATGGGTACTCATGAGGAGCTGATCCATCAGGAGGGACCCTACAAAGATATTTATGAAATTCAGATGAATAGTGACATTCGTCTTATGGAAGAAGGTGCGGTGTGAGAATAGAAGAAAAAGAATATACGAAATCCATTGACTTTTCCATCTGGAAAAAGATTTTCCCATTTCTTGCGCCACGTAAAAACATACTGCTCATGGTTGTGGTGATGAATATTCTCTGCTCTGCTTTGGATATTATCATGCCTCTTTTTCAGCGCCAGGCTATTGAGGCTTTTATTGAGAAAAATACATTGGCCGGGCTGGGGGGATTTATTGCGCTGTATCTTGCAGCGATTGTTTTTCAGATGTGGACGGTAATCTGTTTTACCAGAGGCTGCATGATTCTTGATGTGGAAACCGGGCGTGATATGAAAAGAGCCCTATTTGTCCATCTTCAGAAGTTGTCTTTTTCCTACTATAATGCAACTCCGGTTGGATATATCTTATCCAGGGTGATGAATGATGTGGCAAAGATCACAGAACTGATCGCCTGGGATGTGATCGACATGCTGTGGGCTATCTTTTATGTAGCAGGCGTGTTTGTGGCGATGCTGTTTCTTAACTGGAGGCTGGCTCTTGTGATCATGCTGATCGTTCCTGCTATTGCAGTGCTTACCTGGTATTTTCAGAATAAGATTCTTAACTGGAACCGTCAGGTGCGGAAGATCAACTCCAAGATCACAAGTGGTTACAACGAAGGGATCATGGGTGCCAGAACTGTGAAATCCCTGGTTGTGGAGGAGAAGAATTTCCGTGAGTTTTCCGGGGTTACCGAGGAGATGCGGGAGGCGTCTGTGAAAGCCGCAAGATTAAAAGCAATTTATATTCCCATGGTGGTGTTTTTTGGAGCAATTGCAACTGCAATCGTGCTGGCAAGAGGTGGTGTTCTGGTTTTGGATGGGAACATGGATATTGGAACCCTTGCCGCATTTACTGCATATGCCGTTGGGATTTTTGAACCAATTCAAAGGCTGGCAGCAATTTTGTCAGAGTGTATTTCTGCACAGGCCAATATAGAACGTGTTACCTCTCTTCTGGAAGAGAAGCCACAGGTAGTAGATTCTCCGGAGGTTCTGGAGAAATATGGGGACTTTTTTACGCCTCATAAAGAAAACTGGGAACCAATCAAGGGGGATATTGAGTTTGAAAATGTATCTTTCCGGTATCCGGATGGAAAAGAAGAGGTGCTTAGCAATTTCAATCTGAAGATTCCTGCAGGCACCAATGTGGCAATTGTTGGAGAAACAGGTGCCGGAAAAAGTACCTTGGTGAATCTTGCATGTCGTTTTTTTGAGCCGACCAAAGGAAGAATTTTAATTGACGGCAGGGATTACCGGGAGAGAAGTCAGCTGTGGCTGCATAGCAATATCGGATATGTGCTTCAGAATCCCCATTTGTTTTCCGGTACTGTGATGGAGAATATCCGTTATGGAAGGCTGGAGGCCACAGATGAGGAAGTGAAGGCTGCTGCAAAAGCTGTCCACGCAGATGAAGTGGCAAAGAAGCTGGATAAGGGTTATGACAGCGATGTGGGAGAAGGCGGTGACCGGCTTTCTACCGGAGAGAAACAGCTTCTTTCATTTGCACGGGCAGTGCTGGCAGATCCGGCAATCTTTGTGTTGGATGAGGCAACCTCTTCCATTGATACAAAGACCGAGCAGCTGATCCAGCAGGCAACAGATGAATTGCTGAAAGGACGGACTTCATTCCTGATCGCACATAGACTGTCTACTATCCGAAATGCAGATCTGATCTTGGTTGTCCGTGATGGAAAGATTATCGAGCAGGGAAAGCACAGAGAGCTGTTGGAGAAGAAGGGGTATTATTACCAGCTGGTACGGCAGCAATTTGCAGACCAGGAGTCAAAGAAGGTACTTAAAAATTCATAATGATACTTGACATGAAAAAACTTTGGTAGTAAAATGGCTTTAGTTCATTAAAGAATTAAAACTTAAAAGAACTAAATTCCTTGAAGGGAAGCAGTAAGAACAGAGAAGCCAGATTTACAGAGAGCTGCGGTGGTGGAATGCAGCATCCGGTCTGTTTCGAAGATCATCCCTGAGAAGGGAAGCCGAACGCTTCATTGATTACAGCCTGTTTCAGGGTATCAAGTGAAGAGCTTTGTCAAGTAGGTTTCCACGGCCGTTCCCCGTTATCGGAATCGCGTATGTCAGTACGTTGTCTTTTCGTACTTGTTTCAAAGGAGAAACAGGGTGGTTGCGGTCTTATATGGTCCGTCCCTAGTTTAGGGACGGGCTTTTTTTGTTTCCACATATAAAAGACGAAAACCTGACAAAAAAGCCAAAGTAACTGTTCACAGGTAGTATTCCGCGAGGTGTTTTTTGTGAACAAAGTTCACAGAAAACCCGAGAGTTGCGGCGCGAAATCATGCTATGCATGATTTCTGTGCATCGCGAAGCGGTTACTGTGAACGAAGTGAACAGTAACCCAAGGAGGAGAGAGCATGAAAGTCTTCAAAAAAATCATGAATGGAGTCGCAGCAGTAGAAAATTGTATTCTTGTAATTTCCACGCTGCTGATCCTGATCCTGACTGTAGGAAACGTTTTTTCCCGTAAAGTCATCCACCGTTCCTGGTCCTTTACCGAGGAACTGGTTGTTGCAGTTTTTGTACTGATTACCTTAATGGCTGCAGCACTTGCCTGCCGCGAAGGAGAGCTGGTGAATCTGTCTCTTGTTACAGACCGTCTTCCGGAGAAGCTGAAAAAACCATCTGTAATTATTACAACTGTTTTGTGTATTGTTTTTACCGCTATTTTGTTCTGGTTCGGCATGGACAAAGTAATCACACAGCTGGAAAACGGAAAAAGGACATTTGTCCTGAACTGGCCGGAGTGGATTTTCTGGTCTTTTGTTCCCATTGGATCAGGATGTATGATTTTGCATTTTATTGAATACTGTCTGGACTATTGTACAGGCAATCTGAAAAAGGAGGATAAATAAATGATAAGTGCGGTTCTTTTTATTTCATTTTTTATTTTCCTGATCATGGGTGTTCCCATTGCAATCTGTCTGGGATTGTCTTCGGTGTGTGCGATTTTGTACTCCGGAACATCCCTTACCATTGTGGCAACAAATATGTATGCCGGAATCAGTAAATTCCTTCTTCTGGCAATTCCGTTTTTTGTACTTTCCGGTAATATTATGGCGAAGGCCGGAATTTCCAAAAGACTTGTAAAATTCGTTGATACCTGTGTAGGACACAGAAGAGGCGGTATCGCGATCGTGTGCGTTATCGTAGCCTGCTTCTTTGGTGCAATCTCCGGTTCCGGTCCTGCTACCGTAGCCGCTCTTGGAGCAGTTCTGGTGCCTGCTATGGTAGAAAGAGGAGGCTTTAGTGCTCCCTTTTCCACAGCATTGATGGCCACTTCAAGTTCCATCGCCATTGTCATTCCGCCAAGTATTGCCTTCGTTGTATACGCCTCTATCACAGGCGTTTCCATCGCAGATATGTTCATGGCCGGAATCGTACCTGGAATCCTCATGGGCGTTGCTCTTGTAATCGTGGTTATGGTAGAAGCCAGAAAAAAAGGCATTCAGCCGGCTAAGAAGAAAGCCACTGCAAAAGAGCGCTGGGATGCATTTAAGGATGCTTTCTGGGGATTCTTAATGCCGATCATCATTCTTGGCGGTATTTACGGCGGTATCTTTACCCCTACTGAGGCAGCAGCAGTATCTGTTGTATATGGCTTGTTTGTAGGTATGGTAATTTACAAAGAGGTGAAAATCAAAGACCTGTTTGATCTTTGCGTGGATTCCGCAAAAACAACCGGTGGAATCATGCTGATCGTAGCATGTGCTTCCCTGTTTTCCTATGTATGTACGAAATTTGGCATTGCAGATGCTGCTTCTGAATTGCTTGGAAGCATTGCACATAACCAGTTTACCTTCCTTCTAATCGTAAACGTGATCTTCCTGATCGCAGGCTGCTTCATCGACGCAAACTCTGCCATGTATATTTTCATTCCGGTTATGCTTCCGGTATGCAAAGCCCTTGGATATGACGTGGTGGCCTTTGGTGTTCTGGCAACGGTAAACCTTGCAATCGGTCAGGTAACACCTCCGGTTGGTGTCAACCTTTTTGTTGCGATCGGAATTAAGATCAAAAAGGGAATGGAGGTTACTCTTCAGGAGATTTCCAAAGCAGTTATGCCTATGCTGGTAGCCTGCATTGCGGTGCTTCTTGTAGTGACTTACGTTCCGGTAACATCAACAGCCCTTCCAAAAGCCCTTGCAAAGAACGGCGCTTATTCCGGTGATGCTTCTTCGGATGACAGCAGTTCTGTGACAGCCACTGCAGCGGGAGATGAGAATCAGTCCTTCAACGAGATTGGAGATTACAGCGACCTTGGCTGGGAAGAAACCACCTGGAACTTTGCATGCTCCACAACCGAGACTTCTACCTGGGCTGACGGCGGACGTAAGTTTGGCGAGCTGATGGAAAAAGCCACAGGTGGAAAAGTAAAAGTAAATATTTATGCAGCCGATCAGCTGACCAACGGAAACCAGTCTGAGGGTATCCAGGCCTTGATGAATGGAGATCCGGTACAGATTTCCATGCATTCCAACCTGATCTATTCTGCATTTGATCCAAGATTTAACGTAGTTTCTCTGCCGTTTATTTATGACTCTGTAGAAGATGCAGATGCCAAATTTGACGGAGAAGCCGGTGAAAAATTAAAAGAAATCCTCAGCGAGTACGGACTGCACTGCATGGGTATTGCAGAGAATGGTTTCCGTGAGCTGACAAACAGTGTCCGCGAAGTAAAATCCGTAGACGATATGAAGAACCTGAAAATCCGTGTTGCCGGTTCCAATCTTCTTATGGAATGCTATAAGAGATGGGGAGCAGACGCAACCAACCTGAACTGGTCTGAGACTTATACAGCCCTTCAGCAGAATACCGTTGAAGGTCAGGAGAACCCGCTTCCTGCAATTGATGCAGCCAGCGTACAGGAGGTTCAGCCATACTGCTCTATGTGGGATGCCATTTATGACTGTCTGTTTTTCTGTATCAATCAGGAAATCTATGATGGACTGACTCCGGAACAGCAGGCTGTTGTAGACGAGGCAGGACAGAAGGCTGTGGAATACGAGCGTTACATCAACCGTTCCGGTGATGAGGAAATCATGAACCGCTGGGAAGAGAAAAACGGTGTAACCTTCACTGCAAAAGAGGATATGGACATTGATTCCTTCAAGGAAGCGGTAGATGGTGTAGATGAATGGTTTATTGAGGAACTGAAGAAACAGGGCTATGACGATGCAGAGGAGCTGGTTGAGACATTTACCGGAATCGGTGATTACAGTGACCTTAGCTGGGAAGAAACTACCTGGAACTTTGCATGCTCTACAACCGAGACGTCTACCTGGGCTGACGGCGGACGTAAGTTTGGCGAATTGATGGAAAAAGCCACAGGTGGAAAAGTAAAAGTAAATATTTATGCAGCCGATCAGCTGACCAACGGAAACCAGTCCGAAGGAATCCAGGCGCTGATGAATGGAGATCCGGTACAGATTTCCATGCATTCCAACCTGATCTATTCAGCCTTTGACCCAAGATTCAATGTGGTCTCCCTGCCGTTTATTTATGATTCGGTAGAAGATGCAGATGCCAAATTCGATGGCACTGCAGGAGATAAGATGAAAGAAATCCTCAGTGAATACGGACTGCATTGCATGGGTATTGCAGAGAATGGTTTCCGTGAGCTGACAAACAGCGTCCGCGAAGTAAAATCTGTGGACGATATGAAAAACCTGAAAATCCGTGTTGCAGGCTCCAATCTTCTTATGGAATGCTATAAGAGGTGGGGTGCAGACGCAACCAACCTGAACTGGTCCGAGACTTACACAGCTCTTCAGCAGAACACCGTTGAGGGTCAGGAAAATCCACTGCCTGCAATTGATGCAGCCAGCGTACAGGAGGTTCAGCCATACTGCTCCATGTGGGATGCCATCTATGACTGTCTGTTCTTCTGTATCAACCAGGATATTTATGATGGCTTGACTCCTGAACAGCAGGCTGTTGTAGATAAAGCCGGAAGAATGGCAGTAGAATATGAGCGTTATATCAACCGTTCCAGTGATGCTGAGATCATGAGCCGCTGGGAAGAGAAAAACGGTGTGACCTTTACGGAAAAAGAAGATATGGATATTGATTCCTTCAAAAAAGCGGTAGAGGGTGTGGATGACTGGTTTGTAAAAGAACTGAAAAACCAGGGCTATGACGATGGCCAGGAACTGGTAGACGCCTTTAAGTAAATTGCGTGAATGTGCATCATCCCCCGATGCATATGACTTATAAATCGAATAGTGCCCCAATAGACACCTCCCGGAATGTGGATATGAAACACATTCCGGGAGGTGTTCGTTAAAAATGGTATCTTACAGCAGTCCGGTAATCCTGAGAGAACACCACACCAGCAGTAAGGCCATGATCCCATTCATCAGCTTATAATGGCTGCTGTAGAATCTCTTCAGTATATTTCCTGCAAAAGCCCAGATCAGATTTCCAAGGGCACCAAGAAACATCAGATATACGGCGAAGCAAAACAGCATAGGAACTCTTGTTTCGTATGGCAGAATATAAGCGGAAAACATAGTCAGACCATAGATGATGATTTTCACATTTATCAGCTGCAGGAAGAAGCCCATGAGCCAGGTTGGCTTTTGGTCCTTTACATTGCCGGAAGGCGGAAGCCTGCGCCAGGTCTGCCAGGCAAGATAAAGTACATAAGCTGCGCCAAGATATTTCATAACCGGCTGGATCCCCGGAATGATTTTTCCAAGAGTACTGCAGAACAGTCCGGATAGACACATTAAAGTAAGAGAGCCACTCCAGATTCCGTTCATAAAGCGCATATTACCGGAAACACCGTATTTGCTGGCTGTGGACAGCAAGAGGATATTATTTGGTCCAGGCGACCAGACAGTGAGGATGGCAGACAGGGTCATTTCTATGAAGACGGATAAGGGCATGGGAATTCCTCCTTTGGTAAGTTTGAATATTTGATTTACGAAAAATATAATTTATAATGATAACACAAAAATATCAGATTGTATAGAAGATACTGCAAAATGGGAAAGATTATGTTATAATGCAGAAAACAAGACGAAAATAAGAAAATAGAACTTGCTTTTGACAGAAAACTTGCTTTGCGTTTGAAAATAATAGTGCATAAGGAGGATGTGTTTATGCTGAAAACCTGGATCCCGGAGGAGATTCCGGAAAAAGAGGAACTGAAGAAACGGATTAAAGAAGCCGGAGAGAAGCTGTATCGGCAGCAGATGAAGCTGAAAGAACACAAGCTGCCGGTGCTGGTACTTTTTGAAGGCTGGGGCGCGTCCGGTAAGGGAAGCACCATCGGCAGAGTGATCAAATACATTGATCCCCGTTTCTTTAAAGTAGCAACTATGTCAAAGCCTACAGAGGACGAGCTGCGAAGACCATTTCTATACCGCTATTTCAACCAGATTCCGGAAGCCGGTAAATTTACATTTCTGGATGCAGGCTGGATGGAGCAGACCTGTAAGGATTGTCTGAACGGTATGGAGGAAGAGGATTATGCCAGTCGAATCGAGAGCATTAAGCACTTTGAGCGGCAGCTGACCGATAACGGCTATCTGGTGCTGAAATTTTTTATGCAGATCGATAAAAAAGAACAGACGCATCGCATGGAAAATCTTTATAAAGATCACGATACAAAGTGGCGTGTAAATGAGTTTGATAAATGGCAGAATGAGCATTATAAACGTTGCCAGAAGATTTTTGACCGTTATCTGACAGACACCAATACTTCAATCGCACCATGGTATATCATTGATGCAAAAGACCGTAATTTTGCAGAACTTCAGGTTCTTGAGACCATGGTGAATAACATTGAGGTAGCGTTGCAGAACAGTGCCCATAGCGCGCCCCTTCTTCCCAATGTTTTTCCACTTGAGAAAATGCCCAAGCTTTCGGAAATCGAACTGGCAGACAAAACAATAGAAGAAGAGGAATATAAGAAAGAGTTAAAGCATCTTCAGAAGAAGCTGGGAGAGCTGCATAACCGCCTGTATCGCAAGAGAGTGCCTGTGATCATTACCTATGAGGGATGGGATGCAGCCGGAAAGGGTGGAAATGTCAAACGAATCACAGAAGCACTTGACCCTCGTGGCTTTGAGGTCCATCCCATTGCAAGCCCTGAGCCTCATGAAAAAGCCCGTCATTATCTCTGGCGTTTCTGGACCAGACTTCCAAAAGACGGCCACATTGCAATCTTCGACCGTACCTGGTATGGCCGTGTAATGGTAGAACGGCTGGAAGGCTTCTGCAGCGAAAACGACTGGAAACGTGCTTACAACGAGATCAATGAATTTGAGAAAGAACTGTCTGACTGGGGTGCCGTGATCATTAAATTCTGGGTTCAGATTGACAAGGACACCCAGCTGGCCCGTTTTACGGACCGCCAGAACAATCCGGAAAAACAGTGGAAGATCACCGACGAAGACTGGCGTAACCGTGAGAAATGGGATGCTTATGAAGGGGCAGTCGATGAAATGCTTGCAAAGACCAGTACGGCATATGCACCATGGCATGTTCTGGAATCTGTAGATAAGAAATATGCCAGGATCAAGGCGCTTAAGATCGTAGTAAAAGAGTTGGAGAAAGCGTTAGGATAATATGTAATTGGGACTTCTTTGTGTGAAATCGGGGAAGTCCCTTTATGCAGCTATGCCCGCAGATAGTTTCGCATGGTTTTCAGTGCATTTTTTTCCAGACGGCTGACCTGAGCCTGGGAAATTCCGATTTCCTCTGCCACCTCCATCTGTGTTTTGCCCTCGTAGAAGCGAAGATCGATGATGTGACGTTCTCGCTTATTCAGCCGATTGATGGCTTCCCGAAGAGACAGATTTTCCACCCAGTTTTCCTCTTTATTCTTCTTATCACTAATCTGGTCCATCACATAAAGGGTGTCTCCACCTTCCGTATAGACCGGTTCAAAGAGACTTACCGGATTCTGAATGGCATCCATGGCATATACGATCATTTCTTTCTCAATGCCGATCTCACTGGCAATTTCTGCAATCGTAGGTTCTCTCAGATTGGCCTTCATATAGGACTCTTTGGCATAAATAGCCCGGTAAGCAATATCCCGAAGAGACCTGCTCACCCGTATGCTGTTGTTGTCCCTAAGATAGCGTCTGATTTCCCCGACGATCATAGGCACTGCATAAGTAGAAAATTTAACATTTAATGTAGTGTCAAAATTGTCAATTGCTTTTATAAGACCGATGCAGCCAATCTGAAAAAGATCGTCCATATTTTCACTGCTGTTTGAGAAACGCTTGATCACGCTGAGTACAAGCCGCAGATTTCCCTTGATGTACAGTTCTCGCGCTTCTTCGTCACCCTGTTTGATTCTGCGAAAAAGCTCTTCTTTTTCTTCTGCTTTTAGTATGGGAAGCTTCGATGTATTAACTCCGCATATTTCAACTTTGTTAAGTGCCATTTCCTGAATCCTCCTTTTCTGCATGAGTAAACAAATGCCGGTGTAGTAACAATGATTCTCATGCCGAAGGAGAAATATTCTGTTTTCTTAAAAATTTAAAAAATAATAGCCCTTGACAGTTTTATACATTAACCTCGGTTAACTAAACGCTTTTCATCAACTTCTACCAGAATGATGTCATCTCCAATCTGACGGATACAGTTCCATGGAATCACATATTCGCTGTCTGGCTTCCAGAAGCAGAAACAGAAGCTGCCGGGATCCGGGACTACCAGGGCAGTGATGCATCCGGTTTCGCAGTTGAATTCCACATCCACCGGACATCCAAGCGTACGGCAGGTACAAATGTTGATTACTTCTTTTTGTTTTAATTCGCAGATACGCATAAAAAATACCTGTTTTTAATGAGATTATGCAAAAAGTCTGAAAATATGCATGGAGTTTGTTGACATACTTTCTATGGTTAAAGTATAATCATAGTTAAGAAATTCATCATCATGTTACTGAGATAGAATAATCATATACAAAGGAATGAGAAGGGGAACGATATGAGATGTCCATACTGTAATCAGGATAATACAAGAGTAGTAGATTCGAGACCGGTGGAAGAAACCAATTCCATAAGACGTAGAAGAATGTGTGATTCCTGCGGAAAGCGATTTACCACCTACGAAAATGTAGAAACGATTCCTCTGACCGTAATTAAGAAGAATCTGAATCGTGAGCAGTATGACCGCAATAAGCTGATCAACGGTGTCCGTCGTGCCTGTTATAAACGTCCCATTGCAAGTGACAAGCTGGAGTCTATGATCGACGCTATAGAAGGAGATATCTTCAGCACCGAAGATAAAGAAATCTCCAGCACAAAAATCGGAGAAATTGTGATGAGCCATCTGAAAGACCTGGACTCCGTTGCATATGTCAGATTTGCCTCTGTATACAGAGAATTTAAAGATGTAAGCACATTCATGGATGAACTGAAGAAATTTATGAACTAAGAAAAATTCCTCGCCGTAGAGCGAGGAATTTTTCGCTACGCAAACGAAGCCAAAGGCGGAGTTCGCGGTTCCCGAACCTCGCCGTAGAGCGAGGAATTTTTCGCTACGCAAAAGGAAAGACAGGCCGCATTGGACCTGTCTTTTATAAACTTCAGATGATGGAGAATTAGCAGATACCCTGAGCTTTCATTGCATCTACAACCTTCTCAAATCCGGCAATGTTAGCACCTGCAACATAGTTGTCCTCCATGCCATAACGCTTAGCTGCGTCATCAGCCTTGTGGAAGATGTCAACCATGATTCCGTGAAGCTTCTCATCAACTTCCTCTGCTGTCCAGGAAAGTCTCATGGAGTTCTGGCTCATCTCAAGAGCAGAAGTAGCAACACCACCAGCGTTAGCTGCTTTACCAGGCATGAACAGTACACCATTCTCCTGGAGATAAGTGGTAGCGTCAAGAGTAGTAGGCATGTTAGCACCCTCAACTACATATTTGCAGCCGTTTGCAACCAGTGCTTTAGCACCGTCAAGTGCAAGCTCATTCTGGGTAGCGCATGGAAGATATACATCACATTTGATGTTCCAGATTCCGGTACCTTCTGTATAAGTAGCGCCCTCAACACGGTCTGCATACTCTTTGATACGTCCACGTTTTACTTCTTTGATATCTTTCACAATGTCAAGCTTGATTCCTTCCGGATCATATACATATCCGTTAGAGTCGCACATAGCAACAACCTTGCCGCCAAGCTGCTGAGCTTTCTCAACTGCGTAGATAGCAACGTTTCCGGATCCTGTTACGATGAATGTTTTTCCAGCCATGGAATCGTTATGTGCTTTCATGATCTCGTCAAGCATATAAACAACACCATATCCGGTAGCCTGTGTACGGATCAAAGATCCACCGTAGGTAAGTCCTTTACCTGTAAGAACACCCTCGTATAATCCACGGATTCTCTTGTACTGTCCGAATAAATAACCGATCTCACGTCCGCCTACACCGATATCACCAGCCGGAACATCCGTGTCAGCACCGATATATTTGGAAAGCTCTGTCATAAAGCTCTGGCAGAATGCCATAACCTCTCTGTCAGATTTGCCTTTCGGGTCAAAGTTGGAACCACCTTTACCACCACCGATCGGAAGTCCGGTAAGGGAGTTCTTAAATGTCTGCTCAAATCCAAGGAATTTTAAAATACCCTGGTTTACTGACGGATGGAAACGAAGACCACCCTTATAAGGTCCGATAGCGCTGTTGAACTGTACACGGTATCCTTTGTTTACCTGAACAACGCCCTTGTCATCTACCCATGGAACGCGGAAGGAAATGATTCTTTCCGGCTCAACAAGACGCTCCAGAAGGGACATGCTGCGGTATTCTTCTTCATTTTTGTCGATTACGACCTTCAGGGAATCCAGAACTTCCTTTACTGCCTGGTGAAATTCAGGCTCACCTGGATTCTGTGCTACGACTCTCTCGTATACTTCTTCTGTGTAAGACATTGTAATTCCTCCTCATCCAGATAGGTGTAAAATTTTTCAACGACGCTATTATACACTAAAGTGCTAAAAATGAAAAGAGTTTTTTTCATATTTTCAAAAATTTCATTAAGGCTTGCGAAAATGCCCCAAATATGAGATGATAGATAACAGGAAATTTGATATGCCATAGTAAGTGAGGAGTGAAGTTGATATGAAAACATTTGAGAAATCCAGTAAACTGGATAACGTACTTTATGATGTGCGAGGACCGGTTGTGGATGAAGCGGCCAGAATGGAAGAGGATGGAATGGAGATCCTGAAGCTGAATATCGGCAATCCTTATCCATTTGGTTTTTCAGCACCTCAGGAAGTTATTCTGGATATGCTGAGTAATATTCGTACCTCTCAGGGCTATTCCGATTCTAAGGGAATCTTTTCCGCAAGAAAGGCAATTATGCAGTATGCCCAGCTTCGCGGCATTCCAGGGGTTACCATGAGCGATATTTATACAGGTAATGGTGTCAGTGAGCTGATCAATCTTTCCATGCAGGCACTTCTGGATAATGGGGATGAGATACTGATTCCTGCACCGGATTATCCTCTATGGACAGCTACCGCTACTCTTGCAGGCGGAAATGTAGTTCACTATATTTGCGATGAGCAGTCTGAGTGGTATCCGGACATCGATGATATTAAGAGTAAGATCACTGATAAGACGAAGGCAATTGTTATCATCAATCCCAACAATCCTACCGGTGCGGTATACCCGAAGGAGATCCTGGAGCAGATCGTACAGATCGCCAGAGAGCATGAACTGATCATTTTTTCAGATGAGATTTATGATCGTCTGATCATGGATGGCTACAAGCATACCTCTATTGCCTCTCTGGCAGGCCCGGATGTATTCTGTGTTACCTTTTCCGGACTTTCCAAGTCCCATATGATCGCAGGCTTCCGTATTGGATGGATGATTTTAAGCGGTGCCAAGAATAAAGCGAAGGGCTACATTGAAGGAATCAATATGCTTTCCTCCATGCGTCTTTGCTCGAATGTACCGGCGCAGTCTATTGTGCAGACAGCCCTTGGCGGTTATCAGAGTGTGAATGAATACATTCAGCCAGGTGGAAGAGTGTATGAGCAGAGAGACTTTATCTATAAGGCATTGAATGACATACCGGGAATCACGGCAGTGAAGCCGAAGGCTGCTTTCTACATTTTCCCGAAGATCGATACAGAGAAGTTCAATATCCACAATGACGAGCAGTTTGCGCTTGATTTCTTACATGAGAAGCAGGTGCTTCTGGTACCGGGTAAGGGCTTTAACTGGAATTCTCCAGATCACTTCCGTGTGGTATATCTGCCGAATGTGCGTCAGCTGGAGAAGGCTATGGACAAGATGAAAGATTTCCTGTCTACATATAAACAGCGATAGATATTTGTTTACAATAAGGAGGTAACAGATTATCGGACAGATTAAAAAGAAAGGAGTTTATTTGAATGAGTGGATTTAACATGAAAGTAACACCGGAAATAGAGAACCTGACGGAGATCTGTAAGGATCATTCCAGCTTGGATCTGTCACTTTATCAGAAATATGATGTAAAGCGAGGTCTTCGCGATATTAATGGTAAAGGTGTCCTGGCAGGCCTTACCCAGGTTTCCAATGTATGTGCTACGAAAGTAGTTGACGGCAAGGAAGTGCCCTGTGCGGGCAGTCTTTCCTATAGGGGATATGACATCAAAGAGCTTACGAGGGGCTTTATTGAAGATGACCGATATGGCTTCGAAGAGACTACCTATCTTTTACTGTTTGGTAAGCTTCCGAATCATAAGGAACTGGAAGATTTTACTAAATTGCTGGCGAATCAGCGCTCCCTTCCTACGAACTTTGTAAGGGACGTTATTATGAAGGCTCCATCCAAGGACATTATGAATGCTTTGTCAAGAAGTGTACTTACACTTTATTGCTATGATAAGGAGCCGGATGATATTTCCCTTCCTAATGTGCTGAGACAGTGCCTGAATCTGATCAGTGTATTTCCACTGCTGTCTGTTTACGGATATCAGGCTTACAATCATTACGTATGTGGCAAGAGTCTTTACATTCACAATCCTAAGAAGGAGCTTTCCACAGCGGAGAATATCCTTCGTATGCTCCGCCCGGATAAGAAGTACTCCCATCTGGAAGCGAAGATTCTGGATCTGGCTCTGATTCTTCATATGGAGCACGGCGGTGGTAATAACTCTACTTTTACAACACACGTTGTTTCCTCATCCGGAACCGATACCTATTCTGCAATCGCAGCTGCTCTTGGCTCTCTGAAGGGACCGAAGCATGGCGGTGCCAATATTAAGGTTGTAAGTATGTTCCAGGATCTGAAGAAGAATGTGAAGGATATCTCAGATGAAGAGCAGGTAAGAGAATATCTGAAGAAGCTCCTTCATAAGGAAGCCTTCGATAAGAGAGGCCTCATTTATGGTATGGGACATGCTATTTATTCTGTATCCGACCCCCGTGCCCAGGTTCTTAAGGGCTTTGTAGAGACACTTGCCAAGGAAAAGGGCCGTATGAAGGAATACAATCTCTATGCTATGGTAGAGAGAATGGCTCCGGAGGTAATTGCAGAGGAGCGTCATATTTATAAAGGTGTCAGCGCAAACGTGGACTTCTATAGCGGCTTTGTCTACAGCATGCTGGATCTTCCGCTTGAACTGTATACACCGATTTTTGCAGTGGCACGTATTGTTGGCTGGAGTGCGCACCGAATGGAAGAGCTGATCAATACAGACAAGATCATCCGTCCGGCTTACAAGAATGTTTTGGCTCCGGCTGTGTACGTACCGCTTGAGGAGCGTGACTAAGAATGGAAGAGATGAATACGTCTTCTCTCGTCCTGGAGGGCGGTGGAAGCAGAGGGGTATTTACTGCAGGTGTTCTGGATTTCCTTATGGAGAAGAATGTGAAATTCCCATATGTAGTGGGCGTTTCAGCGGGCTCCTGTAATGCGCTTGACTATGTGTCCGGGCAGCCGGGAAGGACCAGAGACTGCATGATCATAGAGGACAAGGCAAACAACTATATTGCCACCAGAGAGGCTCTTAAGAAACATGAGCTTTTTGATATGGATATGCTGTTTGATAAATACCCCAATGAATTATTTCCATTTGATTTTGATACCTTTTTCCAGTCTGATATCAGGTGCGAGATGGTAGTAACCAATTGCCAGACCGGAGAAGCCGAATATTTGACAGAGAAGCAGAGCAGAAAGCGTCTGATGGATATTGGAAGGGCTTCCTCCAGTATTCCCGTTGTCAGCCCTATGGTGGAACTCGATGGCGTTCCCTATCTGGATGGAGGAATTGCAGATTCTATTCCATTGATTCATGCTATGGAAGAAGGCTATCGGAAGAATGTGGTGATCCTCACCAGAAATAAAGGCTACCGCAAGAAAAAGCCGGGGAAGAGTACGCCCCTTTATGTGGCAGCATTCCGTCATTATCCGGAATTTCTGAATACCTTATATAATCGTTACCGTAATTATAACCGGACTCTGGAACTTCTGGAAAAATGGGAGCGGGAGGGACATATTTTTGTGATCCGTCCGGAGATGCCTACCGTGGGACGTGCAGAGACGGATAAGGAGAAACTGCTGGCGTTCTATCAGCATGGCTATGACGTGATGAAGGAGCAGTATGAGGAACTGCAGGCTTATCTGAACAGTTGACCTGCCATAAGAACAGAACGCAGGTGAAAATATTAAGAATTAAAGGATGTAACAGGATGTTTGAACGCTTCTTTCCGGATGAATATCTGGATTCAGCATATGTAATAAATTATGAAAAGCTATACCAGGAGGGATACAGAGGAATTTTGTTTGACATTGACAATACTCTGGTACCTCATGGTGCACCGGCAGATCCGGAAGCTATCCGACTCTTTAAGAGACTTCGGGACATTGGCTTTTCCTGCTGTCTGGTGTCTAACAATAAGAAAAAAAGGGTAGAACCCTTTGCTGTTTCAGTAGGCGCCTGCTTTATTGAAATGGCCGCGAAGCCGTCCAGAAGAGGTTATATGAGAGCTATGGAGAGGCTTGGCACAAATACAGGGAATACGGTCTTTATCGGGGATCAGCTTTTTACTGATATATGGGGGGCTAAGAAGGCTGGTCTTCGTAATATTCTGGTAAAGCCAATTAATCCCAAGGAAGAAATCCAGATCGTGCTGAAGCGCTATCTGGAGAAAATTGTATTACATTTTTATACCAAGGAGGAGAAGAATTCATGAACCATGTTGTGGTTATCGGATTTATGGGTTCTGGCAAGACACGAGTGGGGAAACGTCTGTCCAGTGACCTGGGACTGACATTTGTAGATGTGGACAAGGTAATCGTCAGAAAGATGAATATGCCTGTAAAGGAGATTTTTCAGAGATTTGGAGAGCCTTATTATCGGGCGCTGGAGACGATGACGGTGAAGGCCCTTATTGAAGATAAGGAGAGAAAGGTGATCTCTCTTGGCGCAGGCCTTCCGATCCAGGAGCAGAACGAGAAGTATATTAAGGAATTGGGAACTGTTGTGTATCTGAAGGGCTCTGCAGAGACCTTCCGTAAGAGACTGGAGGGCAATAACAACCCTCTTCTGGAAGGGGATAACCAGGAAGAGAAGATTAAGAAGCTTCTGAAACAGCGCGATCCGGTTTATCATAAATTTGCAGACATTGAAGTTGTTACCGGTGTGAAGCCTTTTGAGGAACTGATCAAGGAAATTGAAGCACAGCTTAAATAATCGCAGAGTTATTTTTTGTGATGGATATAGCTGTCAGAGCGGATTTTCATGATAAAAACAGGAAAATCCTCTAAAAAAGCCCCTTTTATATGAGAAATTAAGGAAAATTTCCATTCATATGAAAAAAAGAGTTGAAAAAATGGTACACATATTATAGAATATTTCTAGTCATAAGCACTATAAGGAGGATAATTTAATTATGATTTCAGCAGGTGATTTCAGAAACGGTGTCACAGTAGAAATTGATGGCAACGTTTGTCAGATCGTAGAATTCCAGCATGTTAAGCCGGGTAAAGGAGCTGCTTTCGTTAGAACCAAATACAAAAACATTATCACAGGATCCGTGTTAGAGAAATCTTTCCGTCCTACAGAGAAATTCCCTACAGCTCGTATTGAGCGTGTAGATATGCAGTATCTGTATAATGATGGTGGATTATACTACTTCATGAATGTAGAGACGTTTGATCAGATCGGTCTTACAGCAGAGCAGGTTGGAGATTCTCTGAAGTTTGTTAAGGAGAATGAGATGGTTAAGATTTGTTCTCATAATGGCAATGTATTTGCTATTGAGCCACCGTTATTCGTTGAGCTTGTAGTTACTGAGACAGAGCCAGGATTCGCTGGAAATACAGCACAGGGTGCTACTAAGCCAGCTACCGTTGAGACTGGAGCACAGGTTATGGTTCCACTGTTCGTTAACCAGGGAGACAAGCTGAAAATTGATACCAGAACAGGCGAGTACCTGTCACGCGTGTAATATAAGAACTGCGAAGCAGTTGTCTGAACAAGTTTTATGTGCCATCGGCGTGCGCCGGTGGCATGTTTTTTATGTAAGGGCGTTTGAAGCGGACTTGTCCGCTTTGTTTTGCAATAGAAAAAGGAGAAACACAAATGGAATATACGACACTTGGTAAAACCGGACTTAAGATTTCCCGTATGGGCTTTGGCGGGATTCCGATTCAGAGAATTGATGCTGATGGTACGAAGAATTTAATGAAGCAGTTAGCAGAGGAGGGAATCAACTATATTGATACCGCCAGAGGCTACACGGTCAGTGAGGAATACTTAGGGTATGCGTTAGAGGGCATCCGTGAAAAGTTTGTGTTGGCTACGAAGAGCATGGCCAGAACGAAGGATGCTATGGCAGCTGATATTGAGAAGAGTCTTGGAAATCTTCGTACAGATCATATTGACCTGTATCAGGTACATAACCCAAGCATGGAACAGCTGGATACAGTTGTTGGTGAGGGTGGTGCCCTGGAGGCTCTTATGGAAGCAAAGAAAACTGGAAAAATAGGCCATATCGGTCTTACCGCACATTCCACAGAGGTGTTCGAACGGGCATTGAATCTGGATTGGGTGGAAACAATTATGTTCCCATACAATATCGTTGAGAACCAGGGAGAAGAGCTGATCCGCAAGTGTCAGGAGAAGAATATCGGATTTATTGCCATGAAGCCGCTGGCAGGGGGAGCCATTGAGAATGGTACACTTGCCCTTCGCTACATTTGTTCCAATCCGGCTGTTACGGTGGTGATCCCGGGAATGGCAGAGGTATCTGAGTTAGAAGAGAATATGAAAGCCTGTTCTGACACTACGCCGCTTACAGAAGCAGAATTGGAAGAGATGGAGAAAATCCGCCATCAGCTTGGCACTAATTTTTGCCGCAGATGTAACTACTGTGCGCCTTGCACTGTGGGAATCAGTATTCCAAGCGCTTTCCTTTTTGCAGGATATCTGGAGCGTTATAACCTGGCTGACTGGGCAAAGAATCGTTACAGCACCATGGCAGTAAAGGCTTCTGCATGTGTAGGTTGTGGGAAATGTGAGACCAGATGCCCGTATCACTTGCCTATTCGACAGATGCTGAAGAAAGTAGCAGAGGAATTTGGAGAATAAAAAGAAAAAAAGCTGTATCTGCCTTGACAGCTGTGCCTGAAACGCATATAATGAAAGTCTAGCGAAAGCACAATGATACAAACTTCGTCTGCGTACCGGTAATACCTGTTTATAGTATCAGGGCTTGTACTGGTTTCGACGGGGGTTTTGAAGTTGTGGAAGCCATCCGCAGTCTCCCGAACTGCGTAATAACGGGAAATTCTAAATATAAACGCTGACGATCAGTTAGTAATGGCAGCCTAAGTGCTGCCCGTCAGTCCTGTTGCACTCACACTTCAGGAGTCTGGCGTCGACCTTGTGAGAAACCTTGCCGGGTAAGCTTTGCCCCGGTAGATGTATCATGAAGCTACTGAAGCAGTAAGCCTGTCGGTGGGCGTGCTGTGGAGGGAATGTTAATACAGCGACTGTGATGGGAGATGCCGCAAGGGATAGACTTTCGGACGCGGGTTCAATTCCCGCCAGGTCCA
>CAKRRG010000023.1 GCA_934394545.1 uncultured Blautia sp. | reverse complement strand
CGGATGTTTAAGGTTACATTTTCTTTTGAAGATGGCAGTGTGGTAGAGCATTTTGCCAATGCGGGGGACAATTTACTTGAATTAGCGAGGGAGGCCAATGTAGCCATTGACGCTCCATGCTCCGGGAATGCTTCTTGCGGAAAGTGCCGGGTGCAATTAAAAAAAGGAGAACTTGATAGCAAGAAAACCTTGCATATCAGTGATGAAGAATATCAGGAAGGATGGCGTCTGGCCTGCGTAAGCAAGATTTGTGCAGATGTGACGGTATTGGTACCTGATATTGCGTCTGCTTATAAGAGCAGAATGAAGGTTGCAGATCTCAGCTCGAAAGAGGAAATTGCCATTTTTGAAAATTCAAAAAGAGACGTAGAAATGACCGGTATTGAGCTCAGAAACAGCCTGGATGTAATTGAACTGGATATGGATGAACCCAGTCTGGACGATACCATGCCAGATAATGAACGCCTCACAAGAGCTTTAAAGAAGTACATGAATCTGAAACAGGTAAGGATTCCTTACGCTGTATTAAGAAAATTACCGGATGTGCTCCGGGAAAATCATTTCAAAGTGAAATGTGTAGTACGTACTGCACCAAATGATCTTTTCGTATATGACATTTTTGGAAAAGATGAAGAAGTGGTAATTGGTGGACTTGCAGTAGATATTGGTACCACCACGGTTTCGGCAGTTCTGATCAATATGGAAACTGGAGAAATACTTGCCAAAGCTTCTTCCGGTAATGGACAGATCCGCTATGGAGCGGATGTTATCAACCGTATCATCGAACAGCAGAAACCAGGCGGCAAAAAGAAACTTCAAGATGCAGTAATAAAAGAAACAATCAATCCAATGATCGCGCAGATGTGTAAAAGTGCCGGTATTCCAGCCAGTCATATTTACAGAATGTCTGTGGGAGCAAATACAACAATGAATCATCTGTTTGCCGGAATCAATGCGGATCCGGTCCGTATGGAACCGTATATTCCTGCATTCTTTAAGACCAATTCCCTTTTTGCTTCCGATGTGGGAATTGCTATTAATAAAGATGCGCATATTATCATTGCGCCGAATATCGGAAGCTATGTAGGCGGTGATATCACTGCCGGAACTTTAGTAAGTATGATCTGGAACAGACCAGAGTTTTCTTTGTTTATCGACCTTGGAACGAACGGTGAGCTGGTATTTGGCAACTCTGATTTTATGATGAGCTGTGCATGTTCCGCTGGTCCGGCTTTCGAGGGTGGTGATATCAGCTGCGGTATGCGTGCAACGGATGGCGCTATTGAAGCATGTACCATCGATAAAGAGACAATGGAGCCGACCTATAAGGTAGTTGGAGCTCCGGGAACCAAGCCAGTTGGACTTTGCGGTTCCGGAATCATTGACGTGATCAGTGAGCTTTTCATGTGTGGAATCATCAATCCTAAGGGGAAATTTGTTCGTGAAGGAGATCGAATTCGTCATGACAAATACGGAATGGGAAGCTATGTGATCGCATTTGAAAAGGATGCAGGCTCTGTGAAGGACATTGAGATCACAGAAGTTGATATTGACAACTTTATCCGTGCCAAAGGTGCTATTTTCTCAGCCATCAGGACAATGATAAACAGTCTTGATTTTGACGTGAGCATGATCGATGATGTATACGTTGCCGGTGGTATCGGAAGCGGGATCAATATGAGAAATGCTGTAAATATCGGAATGTTTCCGGATATCCCTCTGGAGAAGTTCCACTATATCGGCAATTCTTCACTGACTGGTTCTTATCTGATGCTTCTTTCTACCGGAGCTGAAAAGAAAACCTATGAGCTTGCTGCCAACATGACATACATGGAGCTTTCCACAATACCCACCTATATGGATGAATTTGTTGGGGCATGCTTTATTCCTCATACAGATACAGGAATGTTCCCAGATGTTATGAATGACTTGCAGAACAGGAAGTAACAAAATGCCATTTACAATTGATGACTTAAATTATGATAAAGACAGCAAAGAGAGAATGCCATGGGAGCATTATCTTGAGCTGTATGCAAAAGCCGACCCGAAGGAGATCGCATCCAGGCTTTCCATTCCATATGATGAAGAAGCGAAGGAGTTTACGCTTACTTTCCTGGGGTCGGAGTATAAGATTACCTATCCGGATTTTCAGGTGAAGCATGTAGCAGATGAAAAGAACTGTTATCCTCTTGAGGATATGATCTATGGTAAGATCCTTACCATTCGATTTCTGTTAAATGGGTCTGCCACTGTTGGAACCGGTAAGTTCAAGACCTATCGGGAAATGCCATGGGGAGAAGTATATCTGCGCCAGTTTGACGGGCGTTGTATCAAACGTCTTGCTTTTACTTATGGAAACAGACTGGACGATTTCAGACTTGTGATGGAGCATATGAATGGAACTCCGGTGAAGCATGGAGATGCTGCGTATGAGCTGTCTATTTATCCTGGATATCAGATCCAGATGATCCTTTGGGAGGGAGACGATGAATTTCCACCGTCCTCCCAGATTCTGTTTTCGGATAATTTCCCGGTATCCTTTGCTGCGGAAGATATGGCGGTTATGGGAGATGTGATCATTGGTTCTTTGAAGCTGTTTCTAAAAGTGGCTAAGGAATAACATGATTAAAGCAGGCACGGACCTGTTTTGATAAATCCAAATCAAGCGGAGGCGTCCTGTCAGGATGGCAGTGACGTAAAAAGGAGGTAAGTTACAATGGGATACAAGAGTGACATTGAAATTGCACAGGAATGTGAAATGCTGCCGATTACCCAGATTGCTGAGAAGGCCGGTATTGATGACAAATACCTGGAGCAGTATGGAAAGTATAAGGCAAAAATCGACTATAATCTTTTAAAAGAGAGCGACAAAAAAGACGGAAAACTGATCCTTGTAACAGCAATTAATCCAACACCAGCTGGTGAGGGAAAAACAACTACAACAGTAGGTCTTGCGGATGGAATGCAGAAGCTTGGTAAAAGTGTCATGGTTGCACTTCGTGAGCCATCCCTTGGACCGGTATTCGGAGTAAAAGGTGGCGCAGCAGGCGGCGGATATGCACAGGTTGTTCCGATGGAAGATATCAACCTTCATTTCACAGGTGATTTCCATGCTATCGGAGCTGCAAACAATCTTCTTGCAGCAATGATCGACAACCACATTTTCCAGGGCAATGCTCTGAACATTGATCCACGTAAGATCACATGGAGAAGATGTGTGGATATGAACGACCGTCAGCTTCGTAATGTAATTGATGGTCTCGGCGGAAGAACAAATGGTATGCCTCGTGAAGATGGTTATGATATTACCGTTGCATCTGAGATCATGGCAGTTCTTTGTCTTGCAAGTGATATCAAAGATCTGAAAGAGAGACTTTCCAGAATCATCATCGGTTATACATATGGTAAACCGTCCGAGCAGAAACCGGTAACAGCTGGTGACCTTCATGCAGAGGGTGCTATGACTGCGCTTCTTAAGGATGCCCTGAAACCAAACCTTGTACAGACCCTTGAGCATGTACCTGCAATTGTTCATGGTGGACCATTTGCCAATATTGCGCATGGATGTAACTCTGTAACTGCTACAAAGATGGCTATGAAGCTTGCTGATTATGCGATTACAGAGGCTGGCTTCGGTGCGGATCTTGGTGCAGAGAAATTCCTTGACATTAAGTGCCGTATGGCAGATCTTCATCCAAGTGCAGTTGTAATCGTTGCTACAGTTCGTGCACTGAAATACAACGGTGGAGTTCCGAAGGCTGATCTGAATAACGAGAACCTTGAGGCTCTTGAGAAAGGTCTTCCGAACCTTCTGAAGCATGTTAACAACATTAAGAATGTATACAAACTTCCATGTGTTGTTGCAATTAATGCATTCCCTACAGATACCAAGGCTGAGCTTGATCTTGTGGAAGCAAAATGTAAAGAACTTGGCGTTAATGTTGCTCTTTCTGAAGTATGGGCAAAAGGCGGCGAAGGCGGTCTGAAGCTTGCAGAAGAAGTAATCCGTCTCTGCGAAGAGCCAAACGATTTCTCATATTCTTATGAACTTGAGGGATCTATTGAGGAAAAACTGAACCAGATCGTTCAGAAAATCTATGGCGGTAAGAAAGTTGTTCTTACAGCAAACGCTCAGAAACAGGCAAAACAGCTTGAGGATCTTGGATTTGGCAACTGTCCGATCTGTGTTGCTAAGACACAGTACAGCTTAACAGATGATCAGACTAAGCTTGGCGCTCCAACTGATTTCGAAGTAACTGTTCGTAACCTGAAAATTTCCGCAGGTGCAGGCTTCATTGTTGCGCTGACTGGTGAGATCATGACTATGCCAGGTCTTCCGAAGGTTCCGGCAGCTGAGAGAATCGATGTTGACGAGACTGGTAAGATCACAGGTCTGTTCTAATACGATAAAGGAGACAACGAAAATGGGATTTTCAACAAGTACATGTACAGAATTTGTAGAAGTTCTTGCTTCTAAAGCCCCGGTACCAGGTGGTGGCGGCGCTTCTGCACTGGTTGGTGCTGTAGGAACAGCTCTTGGCAACATGGTAGGAAGCCTTACAGTTGGCAAAAAGAAATATGCCGATGTTGAGGAAGAAATGTGGGAGCTGAAAGGCAAATGCGATCAGCTTCAGAAAGATTTCCTTCGCCTTATTGAGCGTGATGCAGAAGTGTTCGAGCCTCTTTCCAAAGCATATGGTATGCCGAAGGAGACCGAAGAAGAGAAAGCTGAGAAAGCAAGAGTTATGGCAATCGTATTAAAGGATGCCTGCTCTGTTCCTATGGAGATCATGGAGAAATGCTGTGAGGCACTTGATCTGATTAAAGAATTTGCGGCAAAGGGTTCCAAGCTTGCAATCAGTGATGCTGGTGTAGCTGCAACCTTCTGTAAAGCTGCATTAAAGGGTGCAAGCCTGAACGTTTATATCAATACAAAATCCATGGCAGACAGAGAGTATGCAGAAGAACTGAATGCTAAGGCAGATGCAATGCTTGAGAAATACTGCAAGCTTGCAGATGAAACATTTGACAGCGTACTTGCAAGACTGAAATAAAATTCACCAGGTAATATAAGGAGATCATTCAAAATGGCTAAACAGTTATTAGGTAAAGAAGTAACTGCTGCATTAAATGAGCGCATTAAAGGAAATGTAGCAGCACTTCAGGAAAAAGGCGTTAACCCAACACTTTGCATTATTCGTGTAGGTGAGAATCCAAGCGATATTTCCTATGAGAAGGGTGCTACAAAGCGCTGCGAGACTTTAGGTGTTGCATGTGAGAAGATTCTTCTTCCAGAGGATGTAGCACAGGAAGAGCTTCTTGCAGTCATCGACAAGGTAAATAAAGATGACCACATCCACGGCGTACTTCTGTTCCGTCCGCTGCCGAAGCATTTGGATCAGGCAGTGATCGAGAACGCACTTGCTCCTGAAAAGGATGTTGACTGTATGACAGACCTTTCCATGTCCGGCGTTTTTACAGGCAAGAAAATTGGTTTCCCGCCATGTACACCGCAGGCATGTATGGAAATTCTGGATCATTACGGAATCGACTGCACAGGTAAGAAAGCAGTTGTGATCGGAAGAAGCCTTGTTGTTGGTAAACCGGCAGCAATGATGCTTGTTAAGAAGAATGCTACAGTAACCATCTGCCATACAAGAACCGTGGATATGCCATCTGTAGCACGCGAAGCTGACATCATTATCGTGGCAGCAGGCCGTGCTGGTGTTGTAGGCGCTGAGTACGTAAAAGAAGGCCAGATCATCATTGATGTAGGAATTAATGTAAATGCAGAAGGCAAGCTTTGCGGAGATGTTGATTACGCAGCAGTAGAGCCTATCGTAGATGCTATCACACCGGTTCCTGGTGGAGTAGGAAGCGTTACCACTTCCGTTCTTGTAGGACATGTTGTGGAAGCAGCAATGCGTAAAGTAAACGCATAATTTAAAAGAAAGCTCTCCAGTGAAAAACCGGAGGGCTTTTTCTTTTACGAACAAAAATATTTTGATACGGCAAAAAAATTGCTTTTCTCTTAAAAATATTGTATCATAGGAAGTAACAGATATATGGAGGTCGTGCGATATGGGAAAAGTGATGGCAGTGAATATCAGCGAGAAACGAGGAACTCAGAAGGTCAATGTTCATACTGCGAGGCTGATCGAGAATTATGGACTGGAGAAGGATGCCCACGCAGGGAACTGGCATCGCCAGGTCAGTCTTTTGTCCTATGAGAAAATAGAAGAATTCAAGGCAAAGGGAGCTCCGGTACAGGAAGGTGCTTTTGGTGAAAACCTCATTGTGCAAGGCTTTGATTTTAAGACTCTGCCTGTTGGTACCAGGCTTAAATGCAACGATGTGATTCTGGAAATTACCCAGATCGGGAAGCAATGTCACAACGGATGTGAGATATTCCAGATCATGGGGGAGTGCATTATGCCAAAGGAAGGCGTGTTTGCCAGAGTACTCCACGGCGGCGTGATCTCTGAGGGAGATGAAATGGATTATGCTTGATCAGTATGGAAGAAACATTGACTATATGCGTATTTCCCTTACAGACCGTTGCAATCTGCGCTGCATATATTGCATGCCCGAGGAAGGCATCAGACAGATTCCGCGGACAGAGCTCCTGAATCAAGAGGAAATTCTCAGAATCAGCAGGCTCGCCAGTGAATTTGGAATTTCCCGGATCAAGCTTACAGGGGGAGAACCACTGGTGCGCAGGATCTGTATACCTCTGGTAAAAGAATTAAAAGCACTTCCGGGAATCAGGCAGGTGACACTGACTACCAATGGTATTTTACTGAAAGAGCAGTTGCCAGAGCTTATGGAAGCAGGGCTGGATGCACTGAACATCAGCCTTGATACCCTGGATCCAGAGAATTTCCAAAGGATTACCAGACAAAATGAGCTGGGCAGAACTCTGGAAGGACTTGAGATGGCTTTATCTTACCCGTCCCTTAAGGTCAAGGTAAATTGTGTTCCCACTTTCCAAACGGATCAGGAGCTTTTACAGGTGGCAGCCCTTGCACGGGAAAATCCTCTTCATGTACGTTTTATTGAAATGATGCCGATCGGCCTTGGTAAGGAATTTACAGCAAGAAATGAAAAAAGCGTAAAAGATATTCTGGAAAAAACCTATGGCCCCCTGACAACTGTATCAGAAATTTTGGGAAATGGTCCATGCCATTATTATACTCTTGAAGGATTTTGCGGCAGAATAGGCTTTATCAGCGCCTTGTCCCATAAGTTTTGCAAGCAGTGTAACCGTGTGCGCCTTACTTCAACCGGATACCTGAAAGGGTGTCTTCAGTTCGAAAATGGCGTGGATCTGAAGGCTCTGCTAAGAAATGGGAGTTCGGATGAGATACTGAAGAATGCTCTTCAAAGGGCTATTTTTGAAAAACCGGCAGGCCATAATTTTCAGGAAAAAAAGAACGGAAGAGAGGAATCTCATATCATGTCACAGATTGGCGGCTGATAATAAGTGAATCACCAATAATGAAACCGGCTTTGTGGATGTAAAAAAGATACATCTGGCAATAGCCGGTTTTTGTCTGTCTAAAATCAGAAGCTAAAATACGAAATTATGCAAAAACATTGTTAATTAAAATACTTACAAGGAAAGACTTGCCAAAATATACAAAAAATTATATAATTTTCATACAATAGTAGCGAAGATTATCAGAAAATAAGTATTGCCGGAGACCTTATGGTGAAACATTCACAAAAGGGCCAGAGGTAGAACTGGCAGGTAAGGAGGATTAACAGTAATGTTAGATCAGTCATGGTACAAAAAGACAGATGAGATTATTGAGCATTATGAAAAATGTGCGGCCTCATTAATTCCCATCATGCAGGACATTCAGGCAGAATACCGGTATCTGCCGGCAGAGCTTCTGACCTATGTAGCTGAGAAGATAGGTGTTACAGAAGCGAAGGCATTCAGCGTTGCAACCTTTTATGAGAACTTTTCCTTTGAACCTAAGGGGAAATACATTATTAAGGTATGTGACGGTACGGCCTGTCATGTAAGAAAGTCAATTCCGGTTAAGGAAGCCTTTATGAAGGAGCTTGGGCTGAGCAATAAGAAGCATACCACAGATGATATGATGTTTACCGTAGAGACTGTGTCTTGTCTTGGCGCCTGCGGGCTTGCTCCCACCTGTATGGTGAATGAAGAAGTCCATGCCAAGATGACACCGGAGAAGGTTGTTGAGCTTATTAACAAATTGAGAGGTGAGAATGGATGAGAATTAACAGTAAAGAAGAGCTGCTGAATAAGAAAGCAGAAATCAAACAGAATATCCAGAGCTTTACATGCCGTGTTCTCGTCTGTTCCGGTACCGGCTGCATGGCTTCCGGTGCACAGAAAATTTATGATGAGATGGTAAGACTCTGTGAAGGTATTGATGGTGTAGAGATTGAAATGCAGAAGGATCTCCCTCACGTAGGCGTTATTAAGACTGGATGCCAGGGGCTTTGTGAGCTAGGGCCGCTTGTAAGGATCGAGCCTTTTGGATATCAGTATGTACACGTTCAGGAAGATGACTGTCTGGAAATCGTAGAACGGACAGTACGCCTTGGACAGCCGGTAGAACGTCTGTTTTACCGTCACGGAGATGAAGTCTGTCCTAAGCCTGAGGATATTCCATTCCTTAGCCGCCAGACACGGATCGTTCTTGAGAATTGCGGTAAGATTGATGCGGAATCCATTGATGAATATATTGCGGCAGGCGGTTTCTCTGCCCTTGCAAAAGCAGTTACAGAAATGACTCCTCAGGATGTGATTGATGAGGTTACCAGATCTGGACTTCGTGGACGAGGAGGAGCAGGTTTCCCGGCTGGTAAGAAGTGGTCGCAGGTGGCAAGACAGGCAGAGAAGACACGCTACGTAGTATGTAATGGTGATGAGGGTGACCCAGGTGCATTTATGGATGGATCTGTTATGGAAGGCGATCCATATAAGATGATCGAGGGTATGATCATCGCGGCCTATGCAGTTGGCGCTGAGAATGGATATATTTATGTACGTGCAGAGTATCCTCTTTCTGTGGCAAGACTTCGTCTGGCTATTTCCCAGGCTGAGAAATATGGCTTCCTTGGAGACAACATTCTTAACAGTGGTGTAAATTTCCATCTTCATATTAACCGCGGTGCCGGTGCATTCGTATGCGGTGAAGGTTCAGCCTTGACTTCTTCTATTGAAGGAAACAGAGGCATGCCTCGTGTAAAACCACCTCGTACGGTTGAGAAAGGTCTGTGGGGGAAACCAACTGTATTAAATAACGTAGAAACTTATGCAAATGTACCGAAGATCATTGTAGAGGGTGCGGACTGGTTCCGGACCATCGGAACAGAGGGAAGTCCTGGAACGAAGACTTTCTCATTGACAGGTGCGATCGAGAATACAGGTCTTATTGAAGTACCGATGGGAACTACACTCCGTGAGATTATTTACGACATCGGAGGTGGCCTGAAGAGCGGAGCTGCGTTTAAGGGTGTCCAGATCGGAGGACCATCTGGCGGTTGTCTGATCGAGGAACAGCTGGATGCACCGCTTGATTTTGATTCAGTGAAGAAGCTGGATGCAATTATGGGCTCCGGCGGTCTTGTTGTTATGGATGAGAATACCTGCATGGTTGAGGTTGCCCGTTTCTTCATGAGTTTTACACAGCGTGAGAGCTGCGGCAAATGCGTTCCCTGCCGGGAAGGCACTAAGCGTATGCTGGAGATTCTGGAGAAGATCGTAGGCGGAAACGGTGAGATGTCCGATCTGGATGAGCTGGAAGAACTGGCAACTATGGTTCAGAGCATGGCTCTTTGTGGACTTGGAAAGAGTGCGCCTCTTCCTGTACTCAGTACGATGAAGCGTTTCCGTGAGGAATATGAAGAGCATATTCGGGATAAAAAGTGCCGTGCTAAGGTCTGCACTGCACTCCGCCAGTTCCATATCAATCCGGAATTCTGCATTGGTTGTGGAAAATGTGCCAAGAACTGTCCTGCCGGGGCAATTTCCGGCAAGATCAAATCACCTTATCATATTAATAACGATGTATGTATCAAGTGTGGCAGCTGTAAGGACAACTGTAACTTTGATGCAATATATGTGGAAATGTAGAGGGAGGACAGATTATGGGTACAATGACAATTGACGGCAGAAAGGTCGAATTTACAGATGAAAAAAATGTCCTGACTGTAATCCGCAAGGCAGGCATTAATATTCCCACACTTTGTTATCACTCAGAGGTTTCCACATTCGGAGCCTGCCGTTTATGTACGGTAGAGGATGACAGAGGAAGAACCTTTGCTTCCTGTTCTGAGGAGCCAAGGGATGGAATGGTAATTTATACAAATTCAGGAAAAATCAAAAAATACAGAAAGCTGGTAGTGGAACTGCTTCTGGCAGCTCATTGCCGTGACTGTACTACTTGTGTAAAGAGTGGCGAATGCGTTCTTCAGGAATTGGCGCACCGTCTTGGCGTACATAATATTCGCTTCCAGAATACGAGAGAGCATTATGAAATAGATGACAGCTCACCGTCTTTGATCCGTGATCCGAATAAGTGCATTCTTTGTGGTGACTGCGTACGTGCCTGTGAAGAGCTTCAGGGAATCGGCGCTTTGAATTTTGCATATCGTGGAACCGAGGCAATTGTAATTCCGGCATTCAATAAGAAAATTGCAGAGACGCAGTGCGTAAACTGTGGACAGTGCCGTGTATATTGTCCAACAGGTGCAATCTCCATTAAGACACATATGGATGAAGTATGGGAGGCACTTGCAGATCCGGAGGTTCGTGTAGTAGCTCAGATCGCGCCTGCAGTTCGTGTTGCGGTAGGAGATCATTATAGCCTTACTAAGGGACGAAGTGTAATGGGTAAGATTGTCAATGCACTTCACAGAATGGGATTTGATGAGATTTACGATACTGCGTTCAGCGCAGATTTAACCATTATGGAGGAAACAGCTGAGTTCCTGAACAGAGTGGAAAAGGGAGAGAATCTTCCGCTTCTGACATCCTGCTGTCCGGCATGGGTGAAATTTATTACAGACCAGTATAAAGATTATATTCCGAATCTTTCCACGTGCAGGTCACCTCAGGGTATGATGTCTGCTGTTATCAAAGAATACTTCCGTGATCCTGAGAATGCCAAGGGCAAAAAGACAGTTATGGTATCGGTTATGCCTTGTACCGCCAAGAAGGCAGAGGCAATCCGTCCAAACAGCTTTACAGAAGGTGCAAAGGATACAGACATTGTAATTACAACTACAGAGCTGATCCGCATGATCGACAACTTTGGAATTGATTTTGCCCAGCTGGAGCCGGAAGCTTGCGATATGCCATTTGGATTTGGTTCCGGCGGTGGAGTTATTTTCGGTGTTACAGGTGGCGTTACAGAGGCAGTTCTTCGTCGCTTAAGTCCGGATCATTCCAAGGAAACTATGCGGGAAATCTCAGAATGCGGTGTTCGTGGAGATGAAGGAATTAAGGAATTCACGGTTCCATATAAGGGCATGGACATTCGTGTTTGTGTAACCAGTGGACTTGCCAATGCAAGAACTGTTATGGAACGTGTTAAGAATGGGGAAGCGAATTACCATTTGATCGAGGTTATGGCCTGCCGCCGTGGATGTATTATGGGTGGCGGACAGCCGGTACGTGCCGGTGACAGAACCAAGGCTGCCAGAGCGAAAGGTCTGTATAATGCAGACAGTACCATGCTGATTAAGAAATCCGATGAGAACCCAATGGTTCAAGAACTTTATAATGGCCTGCTGAAAGGCAAGGAACACAAGCTGCTGCATAATGAGTTTTATTAATTCCTAACATAATAAAAAGCCCGACTGCATAATATTTAGAGGAAGCGTGTAAGCATTAAGAATGGCAGAACCTTTCAATTATTATGCAGGAGGGCTTTTTGTATGGAAAATTTTCAGATTTATCGTGATATACAGGCCAGAACAGGCGGAGATATATACATAGGCGTTGTAGGCCCTGTGCGTACCGGAAAATCTACTTTTATCCGTAGATTTATGGAACTTGTGGCGTTGCCTGGGATGGAGGAAAAGCTGCAAAAAGAAGTGCGGGACCAACTTCCGTTAAGTGGCTCCGGGAAAATGATCACAACGGTAGAACCTAAATTTATACCCAAAGAAGCGGTACCGGTTCATCTTGGAGAGGACATGAAGGTTAGGATCCGGCTCATTGATTGTGTTGGATTCCTTGTGAAAGACGCTGGTGGAAACATCGAAGATGGAAAAGAACGAATGGTCAAAACACCCTGGTTTTCTAAAGCAGTGCCTTTTCATGAAGCAGCAAAAGCGGGAACAGAAAAAGTAATTCAGGAACATTCCACAATTGGCCTTGTAATCACTACGGATGGAAGTTTTGGAGAAATTCCAAGAGAAAATTTTATTCAGGCAGAAGAGCAGACAATTTCAGAATTAAAAAATCAGGGAAAACCGTTTCTTATTGTAATCAATTCTCAGCTTCCTCATAAAGAAGACACAGCCCGTCTTGTAAATGAATTACAAAAGAAGTATGAGGTCCCGGTGATCGCAGTGAATTGTGAACAACTGAAAAAAGAAGACGTAGCCAGAATCCTGGAAAAAATCCTTTATGAATTTCCGGTCACGCAATTACAATTTTTCATACCTAAATGGGTGGAAATGCTATCCACAGACAGTGAACTGAAAGGTCAGATCCTTTCCCAGATCAAAGCATGTATGAAAAAACTATTGCATATACGAGATATTACCAGAGAATCCATAAAGCTGGAAGGCCCATATGTACAGGATACCCACTTGGATCATGTAAACCTGTCGGATGGAACCGTTCAGCTGCGTATAGAGGTAGATGATAAATATTATTACAAAATGCTAAGTGATATGAGTGGAATCCATATGGAAAGCGAGTATGAACTCATTCACACGATAAAAGAACTTGCGTCTGTGAAGGAAAAGTATGTGAAGGTAAAGGACGCTCTTGACGCAGTGAATGAAAGTGGTTATGGCGTGGTCGTGCCAGAGCTTTCACAAATACAGCTGGAGGAACCTGCTGTAATCAGACAGGGAAATAAATACGGTGTCAAGATAAAGTCAAAGAGTCCGTCTATTCATATGATCAAGGCGAATATAGAAACAGAAATTGCACCAATCGTAGGTACAGAGCAGCAGGCGAAGGATCTGATCACTTACATAGGAGAAAGTGATTCCAGGGGTGAAAGTATTTGGGAGACAAATATTTTTGGAAAATCAATTGAACAGCTGGTACAGGATGGAATACGGAATAAGCTTGCAGTTATCAGTGAGGAAAGTCAGGGAAAGCTCCAGGACACTATGCAGAAAATAGTAAATGACAGTAAAGGCGGTCTTGTGTGTATCATTATCTAAGAAGTTTATACAAAAAAGGCAGGCTTATTACAGAAACTGCCTTTTTTGTATGCAATAATATAAAATATTTCAGTACTTCATTCGTATTCATGATCTTTTTTCCAACGCCGCAGATATTCCAGCTGCTCCTGGTCAGAAAGAAACTGGGAATAGGGGTCATTCCCTGCTGCGAGACAGCAGAAGAGAACAAGCAGCTGCAGAGTAAAAAACAGGATCAGAAATAAAATAATCGGTAACATGATAAAACCTCCTTCGGAACTTTATAAAAAAGTCTTTACGGAAAAGTTAAATTTATACATTCTACGCACCAAAAGTGGAAATTTATACTCGATTTTGTTATAATATGGAAAACTGTTTTTACAGTTAATTAAATTTGTTATAATAAAATATATATGAAGGGGGTGTTGTATGAAGAGAAGGCGTTTGGGTGCTTTGCTAATAACGGCTATGCTGGCCATACAGCCAGTGCAGATGATCTGGGCAGAATCGGCAGTGGATCATCAGACAGGAACGATTTTGCCGGGAACAGGAACCGAGACACCAGATAACAATGCAGATATTCCTCAGAGGTATGAACCTGGATGGGTTGTGGTAGAGAAGGGATATCAGTGGAGACTGGAGGACGGTAGTTTTCTTCAGGAATCTGGCTGGGTGACTATTCAAGGGAAGAAATATTATCTTCAGAAGGGTGGAATCCGTTACCAGGGATGGCAGACCTTTAAGCAGAAGAAGCGCTATTACTTAGCCAACGGTGCTCTTGCCAGGAATCGCTGGGTAAAGGAGAAAGGGCATTTTTATTACATCCGTAAGAATGGGACTCCGGTTCCAGCAGGCAAATGGCTGACAGTAAAGGGGCGTAAATACTACATCGGTAAAAAAGGCTATCGCGTAACAGGTTTGAAGAAAATAAATAATAAGAAATATTATTTTAATTCCAAGGGTGTTTTGATCAGGAATAAAAACAGTTATAAGATTAATGGTAAGGAATATGAGATTAATTCGGATGGTGTTGCAATAAAGGTTTCTGCGCTGAAAGCAGAATGTATGCGTAAGGCCAGGAAATTTGTGGAGAAGCACACTACCTCGAATATGTCTAACGGTCAGAAGTTCAGAACCTGCTTTAATTATTTGATGGGATATACTGATTTTAAACCATGGATCAATCCCACAGATGCAGAATTCAAAACGCAGCTCTGGCCATATCAGTCGGCAATCTACATGTTTGACAATAACCTTGCAGGAAGCTGCTATGGAGTTGCAAGTGCAGTTGCTGCCTGTGCCAAAGTTTTGGGATATGAGCCTTATGTAATTGCAACTACTGGAGATCACGGCTTTGTAATGATCGATGGATTATATTATGATAACATGGGTCCATTATTCGGGGCGTCTACTCATTTCGCATATTCAGTGCGATCAAGGGTGAAATTTTAAGGCAGGCGGTCTGCTTTAGAATAAACATAATATTTATAAAAGGAGATTAGGAAATGAGAAAATGGAAAAAGTTACTACTTCCGGTTATGTGTGCATTTATGCTCCAGATACCGGTAATTGCAAATGCTGAATCCGTAGACAATAGTAATAGTACAACAACTGTTGTTCAGGATCCGATTGCAACTCCTACACCGTCACTTCCGGATGGTATTATTAAGAAAGGCTCCAAGATTTATTATTACAAGAATGGTGTGATGCAGAAGAATTGCTGGAGCCCGAACAAGAAGCAGTACTTTGGCAAGAATGGCGTTGCTTATGCAGCACCGAAGGTATCCGGCTGTAAGAAGAACGTTGTAGTAAAGAAGATTGGTAAGAAATATTATGGATTTGACAGAAACGGTCTTAAAGTGAAAAAAGGCGTATATGCAGATGCCAAGGGTACTCCATACTACTTTGATAAGAACGGTGTCCGCGTTACGAAGAAGAGTAAACAGCTGAAGGCAGCAAGTAAATATATGGCAGATGGTGCAGTCCTTCGTAAGCTTCTGGGTAAACCATCCAAGACGAAAGCACTTTCCAGCTGTATGACAGGTATCAGTAAGGATCTGAGACTGACCTATGCAAATATCTATGCACAGCTTGGAAGAAAGACAACCGGCGGCGAAATCGTATACGGCATTCAGGCACGATAAAATCAGGAGGATATAAGTATGAGAAAGTTTACGAAAACACTGGCAGCAGTGCTGTCCCTTAGCATGACACTTACAATGGTTACCCCTGTATTTGCAGAGGGCGAAGCCAATACAATACCGGTACAGACAACGGAGGAATCTGTATCTACTCCAACAGTAACTCCGACCCCTGTTCCGGCTAAGCCCCCGAAGAACGGTCTGTTTGTAAATGATGGCAAGACTTACTGTTATAAGAATGGCAAGCTTGTTAAGAACAAATATGGCTATAAAGTTAAAAAGAATTATTATCGCATCAACAAAAAAGGCGTTGCGACTTTAGTATCCACAGCAGAGGGACTGGCTGGCGCACGTCTTGACAAGTGCGGCGGAGATCTTAAGAAAGCTTTCAAGTGGAGTTCCACCAAAATTAAGTATTCTGGAAATGTAGGAAAGCCGAAAAAAGGTCAGAATCAGGTTGAATATTATGCAACCTACGGCTTTAAGAAGGGAAGAGGCGATTGCTATGTTATGGCTGCAACCTTCTGCATGATGGCTAAGGTAAAAGGTCTTAAGAATGTAAAATTTGTAAAAGGCTCTGTACCTCAGGTAAATGGAAAGAATGGTGCACAAAAGAATGGTGCACACGCATGGTGTGAGATTAAATCCGGAAAGACCGTATACGTATATGATCCGAACTTTGCATATTCTTTCCGCAATAATCCGAAAGCGCACAGCGGATATAAGTTTAAATATGGCACCAAGGGAACATACCAATATAACAAAAAGAAAACCAGAGTAAGCTTTTAACTTAATTTTATCTGACTACGGAAAAGAAGGACATAAGGAGAAGAATTATCATGAAGAAAAAATTATTAATGGCATTATTAGTGGGAGCATTGGCTGTACCGGCCCCGGTAAGCTGTTTTGCAGCCGAGAATACTACGGAGAGTACGGATGCAGCTGCTGTGGATTCTGATGAGGAAGAAGAAACAGAGGAAACGGAAGCAGAAGATAAAGATACTACTGCTAAGAAGAAAGAAAATTTAAAGACAGTTGGTGAGAAGAAGGATGGTTGTATAGCATTTATACTGAGAAATGCTACTTCTAAGAAGATTACCGGACTTGCGATTAAGACTGCTGAAGAGACAGAATTTCCTGAAAATATGATGGAAGCAGAGGACTCCTTTGAATTAAAAGAAAAAAAGAGAATCTATTTTTCTAAGAACTCTGAGGAGAATGCAGAGCAGAATACAGACGAGACAGCAGCGGATAAAGCGCCTGCATATGATATGCATATTACCTTTGAGGATGGAACGACAGCAGATGTCCACGGAATCGTTCTAGAGGATCTGGGAACACTTACCATTCGTGAGAAAGACGGAATCGTATACGGCACTTATAAGCTGAAGAGTACCAAAGAGAAAAAGAATACTTACGATACTGAGAAAGCGATTGCTGATCAAGCGGCAGCAGATGCAGCAGCGGCACAGGCAGCAGCTTCCCAGCCGGCTGAATCCTATGACAGCACAGATTATTCCTATGATTACAGCAATGATTATTCCTACGATTATAGTGGAGAAGATTACAGCGGCGGTGGTGACTACAGTGGTGGTGATGACGGTGGCGATGGCTGTCTGGATAATGGACTTTTAAATTAAAACCTATTAGAAACTATATACAGGACAGGGCTCTTGCACTGTGGAAAGCAGTGAAGAGCCTCTTGTCCGATTTAGGAGAAAAATATGTCGTTAGTATCTAACCTGTTTTTGCTTTTTGTGGCGGCAAGTGTATTTGTCTACTATATAGTTCCCCACAAATTCCAGTGGATCGTTCTTCTTATTTTCAGTTATATCTATTACATAGCAGGTGGTCCACGTTATGTTGTCTTCATTCTTTTTTCCACTTTGGTTACCTGGCTGATGGCTCTGCTCATTGAAAAAACAGAAGAAAAAGGCAGCCATAAGGATGCGAAGAAGCTTCTGATCCTTGGTCTGGTTCTTAATTTTGGAATGCTTGGAATCGTAAAATACACCAATTTTGCAGTAGAAAATATCAATGCCTTGCTGCATCTGAATTTGAGAGGAATTCAGCTTTTACTGCCTCTTGGAATTTCCTTCTACACCTTTCAGTCTTCAGGATATCTTCTTGATGTATACTGGAAAAGATGCAAAGCAGAGAGACAGCCTCTGAAATATGCATTGTTTGTTTCCTTCTTTCCCCAAATTTTGCAGGGACCTATCGGACGTTACAGTCGTCTGGCTGGTCAGCTTTATGAAGAGCACAGATTTGAAGGGAAAAATATTACCAGAGGCTTTGAAAGAATTCTCTGGGGCTTTTTTAAGAAAATGATTCTGGCAGATTGGGCAGCTGTTTTTGCAGATGCTATTTTTGATGATCCAGCCAAATATAATGGTGTGGCACTTCTTGGCGTATTATTTTATACCATTCAGCTTTATGCGGATTTTTCCGGTGGAATGGATGTGGTAATCGGTATTGCTTCCATGTTTGGAATTGAACTTGATGAAAACTTTAAACGTCCATTCTTTGCAGTTTCCATCACAGATTTCTGGCACCGTTGGCATATTACGCTTGGTACATGGATGAAGGATTATGTCTTTTATCCGGTTACGTTGTCCGGCTGGATGGGAAAATTCGGAAAATGGGGTAAAAAGGTGTTTGGCAAGAAGATTGGCCGCACGCTTCCCATTTGTGTGGCCAATCTGATCGTATTTTTTGTTGTAGGAGTATGGCATGGTGCTGCATGGAAATACATTGTGTACGGTATGTATAATGGTATTATCATTGCTTTCAGTGGTCTTATGGCAGAGAATTACCGCAAGTGGAAAAAGAAGCTTCATATTTCCGGTAAGGAGACCTGGTATTATCTGTTTACCGTGATCCGCACATTTGTGCTGGTTGTGATCAGTATGTACTTTGACCGTGCAGACAGTGTAAGACAGGCTTTTGGCATGATGAGACAGTCTGTCACACATTTTGCTCCGGCGCAGCTGCTTTTGATTCCGGCAGGCAAACAGGGAACTTCCTTTACCCCATATGCGCTTGTGATCATAGCAGTAGGCTGTGTGATCTTGTTTGTCATAAGTGTTCTTCAGGAACGTGGTGTAAAGATCCGGGAATCTCTTGCCAGTCTCCCGCTTCCTGTCACCGTTGCCATTTATTTTTGCATGCTGGTGTCCATTGGTTTATTTGGATCCACTGCCGTAGCGAGAGGTTTTATCTATGCACAATTTTAAGAAAATTATAAAAACAATAGTCGTGGTTGCAGTGTGTGTGACTCTTCTTGCAGGATTGGATATGGCTCTTTATCCCTGTACCTTTATGAGAAATGATATTCATGCAGTGGTAAGCAACCAATATGATGACATTATTCTTGGAACATCTCATGGCATGACAGATATTGATCCGGCGGTGATGGAGGAAATTACAGGCAGGACCGGACATAATGTATGCGTAGGTGGTGAGTATGGAATTGACGCGTATTACATTGCAAGATTGATTGCCGAGAAACAGAAACCTTCCAGAATCATTTATGAGGTAGACCCAGGATACTTTGTTTCTGAGAAAGAAGAAGGCAATAACTATCTGTTATTCTATCATGAGTTTCCTTTTTCAAAAGCGAAACTGGAATATTTCTGGAATTCTATTGCGAAGTGTAATTTCCGCACGATCTTGTTTCCCTGGTATGAATATTCTCTTGGATATGAGCTTGGCAGGGTGAAGGAAACCTTTACCCGGAAATGGAATAGGGACTATAGTATTTCCCATCTGAAAAGTGATACTCAGGAATACCACGAAAGCGGTCTTATTGAGCGGTATCCGGTGGATACGACCAAGTTGAAAATGAAAGATCTGAAGCTTTTTGAGGAGGAACAGGTAAATCCTCAGAATATGGAGTATCTTGGCCAACTGATTGATTTTTGCAAGAAGAATAATATCCAGTTTGTTGCCGTGACTACGCCGATCCCGATCAATACCTTGCAGGCATACAGCGATAATTATAATGCGGCATGGAAATATTTCGGACAGTATTTCGATGAGCATGATGTAACCTATCTGAACTTTAATACCCAGTATTTTAAGGCATTTTCCCATGATCTGACAGATTATACAGATTTCGATGGTCATATGAACGGAAATGCCGCAGAGGAGTATTCTAAGGTACTGGCTAATATTCTGAAAGGAGAGGGCGTATGATAACAAGTATTTTGGAATATCTTGAAAATTCTGCTTCCAGCTATCCGGACAAAACAGCATTTGCAGATCTTGACTCTGCATGCACATTTGAGGAATTACATCTTCGGGCAAGGCGGGTAGGTACCGCTCTTGCAAAGCACTTTGCGCCAAGAAATCCGGTGCCGGTTTTTATGGAAAAAAGTGTAGATACCATAGGTGTGTTTATGGGAGCTGTCTATGCCGGTTGCTTCTATGTACTTCTTGATACCAAGCAGCCCGCAGCAAGAATTCAGCAGATCCTGGATATTCTGGACAGTGATGTAATGGTTACTTCCGGGAAATATCAGAAGGATTTGGAAAAATTGGAATTTCAGGGAACAATTCTTCTGACAGAAGAATTGGAAGAAACAGAAGAAGACAGCTTCGTTTTGGATCGTATTCGGAACCAGGCATTGGATACCGATCCGCTTTATGGGATTTTTACATCCGGCTCCACCGGAGTTCCCAAAGGCGTTGTGGTGGGACATCGCTCCGTAATTGATTTTATTGACTGCTTTACAGAGCTGTTCCATATTACAGATAAGGATGTAATGGGAAACCAGGCACCATGGGATTTTGATGTATCGGTAAAGGATATTTATTCCGGACTGAAAACCGGAGCAACTGTGCAGATCATTCCCAGACAGTATTTTTCGATTCCTAAGAATCTTCTCGATTTCCTGGTGGAGAGAGAGGTTACCACACTGGTATGGGCTGTTTCTGCATTGTGTATTATCAGTACCTTGAATGGTTTCACTTATAAAGTTCCGGATAAAATTAAAAAGATTCTGTTTTCCGGTGAGGTTATGCCTATTAAGCATTTGAATATCTGGAGAAAATACCTTCCGGATACGATGTTTGTAAATATTTATGGCCCTACAGAAATCACTTGTAATTGCACCTATTATATTATTGACAGAGATTTTGAACCAGGAGATGTGCTTCCAATGGGAAAAGCATTCCCGAATGAAAAGGTATTTCTTCTGGATGAGGAAGATCATCTGGTTACAGAAAAAGGAATGAACGGAGAAATCTGTGTTGCCGGAAGTGCACTTGCCCTTGGTTATTACCGGAATCCGGAGCAGACAAAGAAAGCATTTGTCCAGAATCCGCTGAATGACAAATATCTGGAGCCAATTTATCGCACAGGAGACCTTGCCTTCTATAATGAGAATGGGGAACTTTGTTTTGCGACACGCAAAGATTTCCAGATTAAGCACATGGGCCATAGAATTGAGCTTGGCGAGATCGAAACGGCAATGGATAAGCTTCCGGAAATTCGTAGAAGCCTGTGTATCTATGACCAGAAAAAGAATAAAATAGTAGCTTTTTATGAGGGGGAAATTGAGCGTAAACAGTTGTCTCATGCCCTTGTGAAATATGTGCCAAACTTTATGGTTCCAAATGTATTTATTCAGGTGGATTCTATGCCTCTTACAAAGAATGGGAAGATCGACAGAAAAGAGCTGACAGCCAGATATCAGGAGGGAAGATAAATGGCAGATTATCATTTTTTGCATCAATTTGTAGAAGATAAGAATCCGACACCCTCCTATGTGTTTGATCTGGATGTTTTAGACGCTCATGTAAATAAGGTTAAGGAGCTGCTTGCAGGGAAAGCAAGAGTCTGCTATGCAATGAAAGCAAATCCTTTTCTTACCAGACCAATGATGAAGCATGTGGATCTTTTTGAGGTCTGCTCTCCGGGAGAGTTTCGAATCTGTGAGCGCATATCCGTTCCTATGGAGAAGATCGTGCTTTCCGGTGTCTATAAAGATCCGGCGGACATCCGTTATGTGCTTGAGACCTACGGGGGAAAAGGTGTATATACAATCGAATCCCTTGAGCATCTAAAGCACCTGGAACAGATTGCAGGCGAACTTGGACTGACGATTGATGTACTGATCCGTGTAACCAGCGGCAATCAGTTTGGGGTGGACGAAGAAGACATCCGTGATATTATTTCCAGACGTGAAGAGTATCCCGCCCTTCATATTCTGGGGCTTCAGTTTTACTCTGGAACTCAGAAGAGAAATCTTTCCCAGATGGAAAAAGAGCTTCAAAGTTTGGATGGCTTTCTTGGAGAACTGAAAAAGGATTACGGTTATCAGGCAGAAGAACTGGAGTATGGACCGGGACTATTTGCGCCTTACTTTCTTAAGGATAAAGAAGAATCTGTGGAGGAACTTCTGGGCCAATTTGGGAATCTTCTGGATCATCTTACCTTTGGAGGAAATGTGATACTGGAGATGGGGCGGTATCTTACTTATTTGTGTGGTTATTATCTTACATCCATCGTGGACATGAAAGTAAATCATGGCCAGTGCTATGCCATTGTAGATGGCGGCATCAATCATCTGAATTATTACGGTCAGGCAATGGCTATGAAGCTGCCTTATTGTACGCAGACTGATCATGCGGGAAATGTACGCATAGAAGGTGAAGAGGAACAATGGAATTTATGTGGTTCTCTTTGTACGGTAAGTGATGTGATTGTGAAGCTTTTTCCATTGAAAAAACCACAGATTAGTGATATGCTCATATTTGAACGTGTGGGTGCATATTCTGTAACAGAGGGAATTTATTTGTTCCTGAGCAGACCTATGCCAAGAATCTATTTCTGGCAGAATGGAAGCCTTACATTGGTTCGGGAAGCATTACATACAGATGAATTTAATTCGGAAAGAGAGGAAATGTAAATGGACAAATTAATTGAAATTCTTGAGGAAATCCAGCCAGATGCAGATTATGAAACTTGCGAGACACTGATTGATGACGGAATTCTTGATTCTTTTGCAATCTTATCCATCGTCAGTGAGCTTCAGGATGAGTTCGATATCACCATCACACCGGCTGATATTGTGCCAGAGAACTTTAATTCTGCAGCTGCCCTTTGGGAAATGGTCTGCCGCCTGAAAGGCTGATAAAAGGAATCTATGTGTATTATGATAAGAATGGCAGACTTCTGAAGAACAAATGGAAGACCATCAAGACAGCAGCGGTAATTTCTACTATTCCGGTTATTGGCCGGACTTTAATAAAAAGGGATGTCGGTTATAATCCTTACGTAGTTCTTGGACGTGTATCCGGTACAAGAGATGGTGCAGCAGATGGCCTGACCAGTCATGGCTGGGTGATTATTGACGGATGTTACTATGATCCGGAAGCTCAGTTTGCCGGATGGTATAAAGGTGTATATGGAAGCGGAAGCTACGATATCAACCTCCAGATCAAAAGCATTGTAAGATTTGCTTCATAATTGAAAGACATAAAGCATCCCCTGTCCGAAATCATTATTTTCGGACAGGGGGTGCTTTTAACTTACTTTATTACAAGAATACATATTTCAAAATAAAGATAACTGCCAATACATACATAAGCGGGCTGATCTTTTTGTCCTTAGCTTTTCCAGTACAAACGTTAATGATTACATAGGAGATAACGCCAAGTGCGATACCTTCGGAAATGCTGTACAGGAATGGCATGGCAATGATTGCGATAAAGGCCGGGATTGCTTCTGTAAGGTCGTCAAAGTCGATCTTGGTAACAGAAGTCAGCATAAGGAATCCAACCACGATCAGAGCCGGAGCTGTAGCGAAGGACGGAATCGCCAGGAAAATCGGGGAGAGAAGCAGGGACAGTGCGAACAGAATGGCAGAAACCAGTGAAGTAAGACCGGTACGTCCACCCTCTGCAACACCAGAAGCGCTCTCAACGAATGTGGTAACCGTAGAAGTACCACACATAGCACCGACTGTAGTACCAACAGCATCGGAAAGAAGTGCGCCTTTAATCTTCGGAAGCTTGCCGTCTTTGTCCAGCATATCTGCCTTGGAAGCAACACCGATCAGAGTTCCAAGAGTATCGAACATGTCTACGAACAAGAAAGCAAACATAATTACAATAAAGTCAAGTGAGAAGACTCCTGCGAAATCCATTTTCATAAAGGTAGGCGCCATACTCGGTACGGAGATTCCGTTGGAGAAATCCGGAAGAAGACTGTAGAAGCCTGCGTCTGGATTCGGAACATAAAGCCCTACGAGCTGGCAAAGGATGCCAAGTGCCCATGTGATAAGAATACCCCACAAAATACCGCCTTTTACATTCTTAACAAGAAGAATACCGGTAACCAGAACGCCAATAAGAGCCAGAAGAACGGTGATTCCAATATAGCTGAAGGAACCATCAGACATAGAACTCTTAAAGGAGAACATACTTACCAAAGTGGAATCGTTGTTTACAACGATCTTTGCATTCTGCAAACCAATGAATGCGATGAAGAGTCCGATTCCAACAGAAACTGCATGTTTCAGAGTCATAGGAATGGAGTTGAAGATTGCTTCACGTACATTGGTAAGGGAAAGCAGAATAAAGATAATACCTTCCACAAATACTGCAACCAGAGCCTGCTCCCAGGAATATCCCATGCCCAGGACTACGGTGTATGCAAAGTATGCATTCAATCCCATTCCAGGTGCAAGGACAAATGGATAGTTGGATAACAGTGCCATCAGGCAGGTTGCGATGAAGGAAGAAAGGGCGGTAGCAGTAAATACTGCACCGCGATCCATTCCGGCAGCGGAAAGGATGTTTGGGTTGACAGCGAGGATGTAAGCCATGGTCATGAATGTGGTAATACCAGCCATGACTTCTGTCTTCACGTCAGTGTGGTTTTCCTTCAGGTGAAATAGTTTTTCAAGGTTCATAATTGTACCCCCTTCTTTTTACGGCACTTAAGTGCCGGTTGTTACATTTTTGTCTGTTTATTAATATATTTCGCCTTATATTTAGAATATACAATGGTCTGGTCTTTATAGAGTCCATAATAACCTGATGCAGCATAGCTGATCGATACGGCTATGAGATAGAAGGAAACACCTTTAAAACCGAACATCTCAAATGCAATCAGGATAGAAGTAATGGGACAGTTGGTTACACCGCAGAATACAGCGGCCATTCCGCATGCAGCACATAAGGATGGAGAAAGTCCTACCAGTTGTCCGGCCATGCAGCCAAAGGTTGCGCCCACACAAAAAGAGGGTACAATTTCGCCCCCACGAAAGCCTGCCCGCATGGTAAGTGCTGTGAGGAGCATTTTCCAGAAAAATGCCATATAATTGGTCTCTCCGGTCTCAACTGCTTTCTCGATTAGTTCAGCGCCAGCTCCCATATAATCGTATGTTCCCAGAATCAACGTGATAAAAATAACAAGGGCAGAGCCGATCACTACCCGGACGTATTTATTGGGGAAATATTTGCCATACAGCTTGGCTGTTTCATTTAAGATCATGCAGAAAATGATACTGACTGCTGTACAGCCAAGTGCTACTACGCCCATTTTCAGTCCGGTTTCCAGGGAAAGTGCAGGAATGCTTACAACGTGAAAAGCTTCAGGTGTAATTCCCATGCCGGCTGCGAACTGTGAAGCAATTAAAGAAGCAATCATACATGGCATCAGTGCTGTATAGTACATAACGCCTACGCTGACAACCTCCATGGAGAAAACAGCTGCAGCCATAGGTGTACCGAAAAGTGCAGAGAAGGCAGCACTCATACCGCACATAACGATCACATGACGATCCTCCTCATCCAGGTGAATCCATCTGCCAAGAAGGTTGGCAATACTTCCACCCAGCTGGATAGCAGCCCCCTCACGTCCGGCAGAACCGCCGGTAAGGTGTGTCAGCGCGGTGGAAATAAAAATCAACGGACCGGATCGCCATGGAACATCGTCCTTGGACCGAACCGTGGAAAGCACCTGATTGGTACCGCCATCATCCTTTCCAAATTTCTCATATAAGAATACAATCAAAAGACCGGATACCGGAAGTAACAGAAACATCCACGGATTTGCCTTACGATAAGTGGTTACTGCCTTCAGAACAAAGGAAAACAAAGTGCTGAAGGCTCCTGCTATGCAGCCTACCACAACAGCCAGAATCAGCCATTTAAACAGGTTTCCCATATCACGCCGGATCGCTCTGGAATAATACTGCAGTTTAGTCTCCGGATTCGGATTACTCTCTTTTTCCATAATTCTCTTTCGTCCCCTCGCATGTCATAGAAAATGTGTAATTTCATTATACTACATGTGGCCTGAAAATGCGACAAAAATTTTTGGGAATTTCAAAAATTGTCTATAATTTTAAAGCAGATTCGAAAATGACAACATAATTTATTGTAAGTTTCTTTTTATCAGGGGAAAATGATGGAAAAATCTCTCTATACCGGAAAAGGGATTGGTGTCTGTATCCTGGATACAGGTATTTATGAGCATATAGATTTTAAAAATCGAATCTGGGCTTTTTATGATTTCCTGGATTTTAGAAGACAGCCTTATGATGATAATGGACATGGCACCCATGTAGCGGGACTGGTAGCTGGCGATGGCACGGCCTCTATGGGAAAATACAGAGGTGCGGCTCCGGGCTGTGGGATTATTGCTTTAAAGATACTGGACCGATATGGAAACGGCTGTCTGGAGGACGTGCTGCGTGCTCTTCGCTGGGTCCGGGAGTACAGGCAGCAGTATAAAATCCGTATCGTAAACATTTCAGTTGGAACCACTTGTAATTCCAGGAAAGCGCATGCAAGTCTTGTGGAAAGTGTGGAACAGTTGTGGGATGAAGGCATGGTAATTGTTACAGCTGCCGGAAACCAGGGACCAAGACCAGGCAGCATTACAGCCCCTGGAAGTAGTAAGAAGGTGATCACAGTTGGCTCCAGTGATTTGCTTGAAGGACGCAGTGCTATTTCCGGCCGTGGTCCCACTGCTGAATGTGTGTGCAAACCAGATATTGTTGCGCCTGGAAATAAAATAATGTCCTGTGTACCTGGTAAGCCTTATTCCTATGGAGTAAAAAGTGGAACCTCGATGTCAACACCGCTTGTAACAGGGGCTATAGCCTGTGCCCTGGAAAAAAATCCTGCGCTTACGAATATGGAAATCAAAACAATGTTGATGAAAAGTGCGGATGATATCGGTCTTCCGAGGAATATACAGGGATGGGGACGCTTTAATCGCAAAAAATTTATGAAAATGTGAAACGGAACAAACTGAAGATAAGAATATGAAGTCCAGTAATTGTTCTATAGAAACTTGCGTAGTCTACAGGCGGGGAGAGAGTCTGCAAGTCTCTCCCTCTTTTTTTACTATGAAAGTACCGAATGGCAGATGTGATGTTTTTCAATTATAGAGAATATAGCAATATGGTAATTATTTATATAAACGTAGAAAGAGCCTTGATTGTAAGAACTATTTTGATTATACTAAATATAAAATTTATAATGATTATATATGCCGTCAATTTTAAAGCAAAAGTGAGAGGAAAGCTATTATGTATATAGAAAAATTAAAGCTTCATAACTTCAGATGTTACGAAAATCTGGAAATTGATTTTCATAAACAATTGACAGTAATAGTTGGAAAAAATGGTGCTGGAAAAACTACCATATTGGAAGCAACTGCTATTGCGCTTGGAGCATGGTTTATTGGGTTTAATAATATTTCATCGAAGGCCTTCGATAGAGATAACGATCCATTGAGAAAAGCTTATCAGATAGGAACGACGGATGATGTTCAGCCTCAATTTCCTGTGGAAATCGAAGCCTGGGGTCAAATAGATACGTCAAACGAAGCATTTCTGTATTGGAAGCGTGGATTAAATACTCCGAGAGGAACAATGACAACTAAAGACGCAAAAGAAATTGTTGAAATTGCGGCTAACTATCAGAATGCGCTTAGTGAGGGAAGAACGGATGTATATTTACCAATAGTTGCCTATTATGGAACCGGTAGATTATGGGATTATCACCGCCAGAAGAAAGTTGATGTTTTTAAGAGAAATTCAAGAACAAATGGATATATAGATTGTCTGGATGGAACTGCAAATGTAAAGCTGATGATGGAGTGGTTCCTAAATATGACGATTAATAAATATCAGCGCCAAGAAGAGAATCTGGAGTCAAATCCGGAATTGGATACAGTTTATTTGGCAATGGAAAACTGTTTATCTAAATTATCGGGTTATAGTGATGTGAAAATTCGATTTAATATGAATACAAGGGAACTAGATGTTTATTATTCTGAAAAAAATGGACAAAGAATGCGTATCCCATTGAATCAGTTAAGTGATGGATATAAGGGAATGGTTAGTTTAGTCGCAGATATTGCATACCGCATGGCTACTTTAAATCCTCAATTAGGTACGGAAATCTTAAGCAGAGGTGAAGGTGTAGTATTGATAGACGAAATTGATTTGCATTTGCATCCAGCATGGCAACAGAAAGTGCTTGACAATTTGATGGAAATTTTTCCGAAAATACAATTTATTGTAAGTACGCATGCTCCTGCTGTTATCAATTCTGTACAAGCAGAAAAACTGCGTATTTTGAATAATAGAGACATTTATATGACTAAAAATCAAGTATATGGAAAAGATATCAATTCCGTACTAAAAGAAATAATGGAAGTAAACGATAGACCTGATGAATTTGCTGCATTATTCGAACAATTTTACAAATACCTTTCTGAGAAAAAATATAAGGATGCAGAAGAAGTTTTAAATGAACTTGACGAAAAACGAGAATATCACGATCCTGAAATTGCAAAATGCAGAGTAAAATTGAAGTTAGAATCTATGCGGAGAAAATAAAATGATAGAAGTAAAAAAAGGAGCCGAACCAGATGAATTGCGAACATTGAGGATTCAAGCTAGGAAAGATGGGTTATCTCCACAAGAAGCTTATGATAAATTAAATCGCGATCCACAATTAAAAATAAAGGTAAAAAATTCCTTGGTTAAAGAGCAGGGAAAATTATGTGCATATTGTATGTGTAGAATTCCAAGGAATGATGTTGATGTAGAGATAGCCCCTATAACAATAGAACACTATATTCCAAGAAATCCAGAAGATGGGAGAGATGTTGGACAGGGACTGGATTATAATAATTTATTAGCAGTCTGCCATGGAAATCGTGGAGCTAAGGGAACACGGAAAATAATAGACTTGACATGTGATGCTCATAGGGAAAATATAGAATTTAAGAAAGTAAATCCCTGTAAACCAGAGACTTTGCAGTCAATTACATATACATTGGATGGAAAAATTGATGCAACTGATATAGACGTAAAGGAAGATTTGGTAGAAACTTTAAATTTGAACTGTCCAACTGCACCGTTGATTGCAGAAAGAAAATCGGCTTTAGATGGGCTGATTGAAAATATTGGCGAACTTGAAGAAGAGGATATACCAATTTATTGCGAAGAAATACTTGAAAGTTTTCAAAACGAGGAAGATGAAAAAACTCCTTATGTAGGGATATTAATCTGGTATCTTCAATCAATGATTAATAATTAAATATCATTGTCGTGGGCTTTTGCCCCGACATCTTCAACGAATGAACAGGCAATCCTTGATAAAGAATTATCACTTTACAGCATAAAAGCACTTGACGGAAGTACTTCAATTGAGTAAAATGAACAGCAAGAGTTTCAAACAACGAGGAGGAATTAATTATGGAAAACAGACGTGTTTCAATGAACCGCCACACAAATCTGCTTCAGTTAGAGGAGCATATGTACCCGCTTGTGGATGTTACTACTCCCAATGTATTCCGAAATCTTTTTCCATATTCAGAGGTACCGAAGATTGCATTTAACGACAGGGTCGTTCCACATCATATGCCAGATGATATCTGGATCACAGATACTACATTCCGTGACGGACAGCAGTCCAGAGCTCCTTACAGCACAGAGCAGATCGTAAGGATCTACGATTATCTTCATAAGCTTGGTGGTCCGGAGGGAAGAATCCGTGCTTCTGAATTTTTCCTTTACAGCAAGAAGGATCGAGATGCTGTTGAGAAATGTATGGAAAGAGGATATGAATTTCCAGAAGTAACCAGCTGGATCCGTGCCAATAAGAAGGACTTTCAGCTTGTCCGGGATATGGGAATGAGAGAAACCGGTATCCTGGTCAGTTGTTCTGATTATCACATCTTTTATAAGATGAAAATGACACGTAAGCAGGCAATGGAGCACTATCTTAGCATTGTGAAGGAGTGTCTGGAGATTGGTGTATCTGTCCGCTGCCATCTGGAGGATATTACAAGAGCAGATATCTACGGATACGTGATTCCTTTCTGTCTGGAATTGATGAAGCTTCGCCAGCAGTACGGTATCCCTGTTAAAGTACGCTGCTGCGATACGATGGGCTATGGCGTTAATTATCCAGGTGCTGTGATCCCTCGTTCTGTACCTGGCATTATCTATGGTATTATGGTTCATGCAGGTGTTCCGTCTGAACTGATTGAGTGGCATGGTCATAATGATTTCTATAAGGCTGTCAGCAATTCCACCACAGCATGGCTTTATGGTGCATGTGGTGTAAATACATCTTTATTTGGAATTGGTGAACGTACAGGCAACACACCTCTTGAGGCAATGGTATTTGAGTATGCACAGCTTCGTGGAAATCTTGGCGGTATGGACACGACGGTAATTACAGAGCTGGCAGAGTATTATGAGAAAGAAATCGGCTATCATATTCCGGAGAGAACTCCTTTTGTAGGAAAGAATTTTAATGTGACAAGAGCCGGTATCCATGCAGATGGTCTTTTGAAAAATGAAGAAATCTACAATGTATTCGATACGGAGAAATTTTTGAACCGTCCGGTTGAGGTTGCAGTTTCCAATACCTCTGGAGCTGCCGGAATCGCACATTGGATCGACAGTCACTATCGTCTGAAGGGCGATAACAAAGTTGATAAAAACAGTGAGCTTGTGAAGATGATAAAGGCATGGGTGGATCAGCAGTACGAGGATGGCCGTGTTACGGTTCTTTCAGAGGCAGAGCTTGAGAATGTGGTAGCGGAGTCTTGCCAGAGACTTGGAATTACGTTAAAATAAGAACAGGACTGTAGAAGCAGCATAGCTGTGAAGCAATCTGTAGTGTTTCGGAAACACGATACAAATTACTTACTAGGAGGAAATAATGGGTAAAATTCAAATGCAGACCCCTCTTGTTGAGATGGATGGGGATGAGATGACCAGAATTCTGTGGCAGATGATCAAGGATGAGCTTCTTCTTCCTTTTGTAGATCTGAATACAGAATATTATGACCTTGGATTGGAATACAGAAACGAAACCGACGACCAGGTAACCATTGATGCAGCAGAGGCCACCAAGAAATATGGCGTTGCTGTTAAATGTGCTACGATCACACCCAATAAAGCCAGAATGTCTGAGTACAATTTGAAGAAAATGTATAAGAGTCCCAATGGAACGATCCGTGCCATTCTGGATGGAACCGTTTTCCGTGCTCCCATTGTAGTAAAGGGCATCGAGCCATGTGTGAAGAACTGGAAGAAGCCAATTACCATTGCACGTCATGCATATGGTGATGTATATAAGAATGCAGAAATGTACATCGATAAGCCTGGAGATGCCATGCTGGTATTTAAAGGGGAGGACGGAGAAGAGAGAACAGAGCTGATCCATCACTTTGATACTCCCGGTGTGATCCAGGGTGTCCATAACCTGGACAAATCCATTGCAAGCTTTGCAAGATGCTGCTTCAATTATGCATTGGATACGAAGCAGGATTTGTGGTTTGGAGGGAAAGATACGATTTCCAAGACTTACGATGGCAAATTTAAAGAGATTTTCCATGATATTTATGAAACAGAATTTAAGGAGAAATTCGAGGCAGCAGGAATTACCTTCTTCTACAGTCTAATCGATGACGTGGTAGCGCGTGTTATGAAGGCTGAGGGAGGATTCATCTGGGGCTGTAAGAACTACGATGGCGATGTTATGAGTGATATGATCTCTTCCGCATTTGGCTCTCTTGCAATGATGACTTCTGTTCTGGTTTCACCAGATGGATATTATGAGTACGAGGCTGCACATGGAACAGTACAGAGACATTATTATCGTCATTTGAAGGGAGAGGAGACCTCTACCAATTCTGTAGCCACTATTTTTGCATGGACAGGAGCCTTAAGAAAACGTGGCGAACTGGATCATAACCAGGAGCTTGCAGAATTTGCAGACAAACTGGAGAAGGCAACTCTTTCAACGATTGAAGGCGGCCAGATGACGAAGGATCTTGCGCTGATCACCTCTTTAAAAGATGTGAAGGTTCTGAATAGCCGTGATTTCATTTTGGCAATCAGAGAAAAGCTTGAGACAATGTAAGTCAAGCAGATATTTACAAACCGTACAAAGAACTTACTAAAAAACAGGAACGATTCCGGATGTGATTCCGGAAATCGTTCCTGTTTGTCATTAATATGATATAAATTAACCGCTTGACTTATGCGAGCTCTTCCCATTTTTCATAAAGCCCTTCCAGTTCCTCTGCGATTGCAGCTTTTTCCCGGCTAAGCTTTGTACATTCTGCAACATTCGTACAAATATCCGGAAGAACCATAGTTTCATCAATTTCTTTATCTCTTGTTTCCAGCTCTTCAATGCGTGCTTCTACCTTTTTTAATTCATTTTCACGCTTTCTCTTTTGGGCCTGTTCCTCTTTCTGCTGCTGCCAGGTAAGCTTGGTCTCAGAAACAGTTTCCTTCGTCTCTACAGCTGCAGCTTCTTGTGCAGGAGCGTAAATCTGAGTCATCTGCTCCTTCTTTTCCAGATAATAATCGTAATCCCCGATATAATTTACGATGGCCTGATTCGTCAGATCCATGATTCTGGTAGCAGTCTGGTTAATAAAATAACGGTCATGGGAAACATAGAGAACAGTACCTGTGTAGCTGTTCAGTGCTTCCTCCAGAATCTCCTTGGAAGCAATATCCAGATGGTTGGTAGGCTCATCCAGGATCAGGAAGTTGGCTTCTGAAAGCATAAGCTTGGCCAGGGAAACACGTCCACGCTCTCCACCGGAGAGAGAGGAAATCAGCTTGAACACATCATCTCCTGTAAAAAGGAAAGCTGCCAGCATATTGCGGATTTCCGTTTCGGTCAGAGTGGGATACGTGTCTGAAATTTCCTGGAAAATAGTTTTCTCCATATGAAGAACATGATGTTCCTGGTCATAATATCCAATCTGAACCTTAGCCCCCAGGGAAAAACGTCCTGCATCAGCTTCTACAATACCATTAAGAATCTTAAGGATAGTGGTCTTACCTGTACCATTGTTTCCAATCAGGGCAACACGTTCTCCACGTTTGATCTCAAAATTAATATCGGTAAATAAGGTCTGCCCTGGAAATGCTTTAGAAAGACCTTCCACAGTCAGAACGTCATTTCCGCTGATAAAACGAGGCTCCAGGGAAATACGCATCTGATTATCAATTTCCATGGGTTTCTCAATACGTTGGATCTTGTCCAGCATTTTTACACGGCTTTCAGCACGCTTAATGGATTTCTCTCTGTTAAAGGAGCGGAGCTTGGTAATGACTGCCTCCTGATGCTTGATCTCCCTTTGCTGGTTCAGATATGCCTTATACTGGGCATCACGAAGCTGGGCTTTCTTCAGCGCGTAAGCAGAATAGTTACCTTCGTACATTCTCATCTGGGCGGCTTCGATCTCAACGATCTTGGTCACAACCTTGTCCAGAAAATAACGGTCGTGGGAGACAATAAATACAGCACCAGGGTAGTTCAGAAGATAAGTTTCAAGCCAGGCGATGCTCTCCATATCCAAATGGTTGGTAGGCTCATCCAGAAGCAGGATGTCCGGCTTGGAGATCAGAAGCTTGCCAAGTGCAACACGGGTTTTCTGCCCTCCTGAGAGATTTTCGATCTGCTTATCGTAATCCTCTTCATTAAAACCAAGACCCTTCAGAACACCTATGATTTCGCTCTTATAGGCGTATCCGTTCTCCAGTTCAAACTGATGCGTGAGCCGTGTATAGCTGTTCATCAGACTTTCAAGCTTATCCCCTGCAACATATTTCATTTCCTGCTCCAGTGAGCGGATTTTGTCCTCCATATCAAGAATATACTGCTTGGTAGTCATTAATTCTTCATAAATAGTGTGGTGACCATGAATATCCTGATACTGGGCAAGATAGCCGATCTTCTTATCTTTGGCAATCACTACCTGACCGGAATCCGCAGAGATTTCCTGCATGATAATGCGAAGAAGCGTGGTTTTTCCCGCTCCGTTATTTCCGATGAGGGCAGCCTTTTCCCGTTCTTCTATGTGAAAGGAAGCATCCTGCAGAATCACTTTTTCACCAAAAGACTTGCAGATGCTCTGACATGATAAAATCATAATTTCCTCCTTAATGCTTGTCTAAGAAAACATTATACTTTAAAAACCATTTTTTTGAAAGAATAATTGTCGAATTACAAAAAAAATTGCAAAAATCTGTAAATATGCACAAGTTTAATTGACAAGAAAATAACATTTAGGTATAATTGACATAGTGTTATGCGGAAAGTTAAGGCAGCGAAGCAAGGAGGGGAACATTTTGGATGCGAAGGAAATCTCAAAGGCAGTAATCAAGAGGCTGCCTAGGTATTATCGCTATCTGGGGGAATTAATGGAAGAGAAGGTAGAACGTATTTCTTCCAATGACCTAAGTAAGAAAATGCATGTGACTGCATCACAGATCCGTCAGGATTTGAATAATTTCGGCGGTTTTGGACAGCAGGGCTACGGATATAATGTAGAGTATCTTTATACAGAGATTGGTAAGATACTGGGACTGGATACGATTCATCCTATGATCATTTTAGGCGCTGGTAATCTGGGACAGGCACTTGCTAATTATGGAGACTTTGAGAAGAGAGGATTTCGCCTGGTAGGGATTTTTGATGTAAATCCTGTCTTAGAGGGAATCTCCGTTCGCGGAATCGAGATTCAGATGATCAGCAGTCTCCCGGAATTTATCCGAGAGAATCAGGTAGAAATTGCAATACTTACTTTGCCTAAGAATAAGGCGAAGGAAATGGCGAAGGTTCTTATTGATAATGGAATCAAGGCAATCTGGAATTTTGCACATACAGATCTTGATGCTCCGGAGGATGTGATCGTAGAGAACGTTCATCTGTCAGAGAGCCTGATGGCGCTGTCTTACAATTTAAGCCAATATCGTGACGAACATAAAGATAAATAAAGAGGACTAAGGTCAAAGAGGACTGCTGCTTGTCTCGCTGAAAGATTTACAGGAGACCGGGCGGCAGTTTTTGTGTAAGAGGAAGTATTGTTGTATTTTTACAAAGGAGTTTGTTTGTTATGAAGAAAATTGTGACCTGTCATCAGATGAAGCTTCTTGACCATGATACAATTCATAATATGAATGTGCCTTCTCTGGTTCTTATGGAGAGAGCGGCACTTGCAACAGCAGAGGAAATCAAGAAGCATCTCCGGCAGAATGCGTCAGGAAATCCCGAAAAAGAACGGATACTTACAGTCTGTGGTTCCGGTAATAATGGTGGTGATGGCATTGCCGTTGCACGGCTTCTTTATCTGGCTGGAATTCGTTCTGAAATCTATTTTGCGGGAAATCCAGACAAGATGACGGAGGAAACCAGGCATCAGTGGGAAATTGCTATGAGCTACCAGGTTCCGGCAACGAATAACCCGGTATGGAATGAATATACTGTTATAGTAGACGGGATTTTCGGTGTGGGCTTGTCCAGAGAAATCACTGGAAATTATAAAGCTGTGATTGATGAAATGAATCAGGCTGTGGCCTATAAAGTAGCCGTAGACATTCCGTCTGGTATTCACGGAGATACAGGCGAAGTGTTGGGAACAGCATTTCAGGCTGACCTGACCGTGACCTTTGCTTACAGGAAACGAGGACTTTGTTTTTATCCGGGAAGAGCATACGCAGGGAAAATCCTGGTGGCAGACATAGGGATTTATGACCGTGACAGAGATGGTAGTGAGCTTGCAAGTAAGGCTGCATGGCATATGGAGAAAACTGACGTAAAGGCTCTTCCGGAAAGACCGGCCTGGGGAAACAAGGGAACCTTTGGCAAAATCCTTTTGATCGCAGGCTCAAGAGGAATGTGTGGAGCAGCCTATTTAAGTGCCAGAGCGGCACTTCATGGAGGCGCAGGCATGGTGAAGATCCAGACCGTGGAAGAGAACCGGGAACCGCTTCAGAGTCTGCTTCCGGAAGCTATGGTTACTTGCCTGTTTGCGGAGGAGGATAACAGAAAAAATCTGGAGTGGTGTGATGTTCTGATCATCGGACCAGGACTTGGTACGGATGATAGTGGAAGAGAACGGATGCGCTGGTTTCTGGAAAATGGGACAAAAGCAGGAAAACCTGTTATACTGGATGCAGATGGATTAAACCTTCTATCGAAACATACTGCGTGGATGGAATTTATAAACGAGCAGACAGTTCTGACACCTCATATGGGAGAGATGAGCAGGCTTACAGGAAAGGAAATTTCAGAACTAAAGAGGAATCCGGCTGCATACGCCTGTGAGCTTGCCGGAAAAAGCAGTGGTGTCTGCGTTTTAAAGGACGCCTGTACTGTGGTAGCAGACCATGAGGAGAATCTGTATTTCAATCTTTCCGGCAATTCCGGAATGGCTGTAGCCGGAAGCGGTGATGTGCTTTCTGGAATTATGGGGGCTGTGCTTTGCATGTATTTAAGCTGCAGCGAAGAACCAGCTTTCTCCTATAAAGCGGCTCTGGCAGTATTTATTCATGGACTTTGCGGAGACCTTGCCCGGGAGCGAAAAGGAGCACATGGAATGACCGCAGTGGATATGATAGAGGCTCTTTCGGAGATACTGAAGCTGGCAGAGAAATAAAAAGAATAGCAGGCATAAAATCAGAATAAAACAGAGGAAAATATTATGGAAAAATACAGTAGAATCAAGGCTTTTATTTCCCTTGATGCTGTCCGGTATAATTTTGAACAGATGAAAAAGAACATCAAAGAGGGAACGAAAATCGTTGCTGTAATTAAAGCAGATGCCTATGGACATGGCGCTGTGCCCATTGCCAGAATGCTGGAAGGTCTGGATTATGTCTGGGGGTTTGCTACAGCCACAGCCCAGGAGGCATTGCAGCTTCGAAAAGCGGGAATCACAAGACCCGTTCTGATCCTGGGGCTTGTGTTTGAAGAATATTATAAAGAACTTGCTGAAAACGAAGTGCGGATGGCTGTCTGTGATTATGAGACTGCCTGGAAGTTTCACAAAGCCGCAGAAGAAGCAGGAAAAAAAGGCCTGATCCATCTGGCTGTTGATACCGGTATGACCAGGATCGGATTTAAAGACCATGAGGAGAGTCTGGATGATATCCGTAAAATTGCAGCACTTTCGCATGTGGAAATCGAGGGCCTGTTTACGCACTTCTCAAGAGCTGACGAATATGACCGCACACCTGCCATGGTACAGCTAAAACGATATCTTGATTTTGCAGAACTTCTGGAAAAGAATGGGATACATATTCCTTTGCATCATTGCTCCAACAGTGCGGGAATTATCCGTGTGCCAGAAGCAAATCTGAATCTTGTCCGGGCAGGAATTACGATTTACGGAATATACCCATCAGAAGAAGTGGAGAGGGATATTGTGAAGCTGCAGCCGGTTATGTCTTTGAAGAGCCGCGTTTCTTATGTAAAGGATGTGGAACCCGGAACGCAGGTAAGCTACGGTGGAACCTTTACTACAGAGCGCGTAACAAGAATGGCCACCATACCGGTTGGATATGCGGATGGCTACCCCAGAATGCTTTCTAATAAGGGATGGGTACTGATTCATGGAAAGAAAGCACCAATTTGCGGCAGAGTATGTATGGACCAGTTTATGGTAGATGTGACAGAGCTTCCCGAGGTGAAGGCTGGGGATGAGGTGACATTACTTGGAGAAGACGGGGATGAGTTTATCAGCGCAGATATGCTGGGAGATTTGTCTGGACGCTTTTCCTACGAGCTTGTATGCGACATCAATAAGCGTGTGCCCAGGATTTATATAAAAGATGGAAAAGAGTGCGGTGAGCTAAGCTATTTTGACTGACCGTCTTTAAGGATACCACACATGTATACACATGAAAAAAGTTGGAAATACTTATTTTCAGAAGTGAAAAAGTTAAAGTAAAACGGAGTGTGAATTGTGTGGTAATTAAAAGAGGGGATATATTTTATGCGGACCTCAGGCCCGTTGTGGGAAGCGAGCAGGGAGGTATCCGGCCGGTACTTATTATCCAGAACGATGTTGGAAACAGGCACAGCCCTACTGTGATCTGTGCAGCCATTACATCTAAAATGAATAAGGCGAAGCTGCCGACTCACATTGAGATTGATGCATCTGCTTATGGAATCGAAAAGGATTCCGTAATCCTGCTGGAACAGCTTCGTACCATAGACAAGAGAAGATTAAAAGATAAGGTTTGCCACCTGGATGGGCCTATGCTTGACCGGGTAAACCATGCTCTTGAAATCAGCCTGGAACTTACATTCTCTTGACGAAAAGAAACTTTAGTGATATAGTTGTTAAGTCTCAGCGGCAATTACAGCCGCATTTATAGCAGTTTTGCTGCTGCGGAAGTATCTGACAGCAGCTCGTTTCTTAGGAGGAACAAAGGTTTAATATATGGAAGCTGGCAGTAGTATGCCCCTGGTGGGCGTTGTCATTTTAGGATTGCTTTTGTGGCTGAATGGTATTTTTTATGGATTTTCAGCTGCAGTGCATAATTTGAGCGGAAGCGAAGTACAGAAGCGGGCAGAGGAAGGAGATGAGAAGGCAATCTATCTGCTTTCCCTGATGGATCATCCTGCATTTTTTGTCAATGCCATTCCGCTGATCGTTATGGCTTCCGGAGTGTGCTTCGGAACATTTATCGTTCCATGGGCGACCGAGACCTTTCATCCTTACATAAAGCATTTGGCAGCATTGATTCTGGTACTTGCACTGGTGATCATTCTGCTTGCGTCTCTTGGTATTCTTACATTTAGAAGAATCGGAACCTATCACCCGGAGAAATATGCATATCGGTATATGAAGGTCGTAGGATTTTTTACCAGACTTTTGTATCCGGCTACGATGTGTGTAACCTTTATTGCCAAGCTGGCAGCAAGCCCCTTTGGTGTTGCGTTTGGCCAGGAAGGAGATCCGGTAACAGAGGAAGAGATTATCTCTATTGTAGACGAAGCCCATGAGCAGGGGGTCATTGAGGAGAATGAGGCCGAAATGATCCAGAATATCATGGAGTTTAACGATACAGAAGCCAAGGACATTATGACCCATCGTAAGAATGTGATTGCATTTGACGAAGAGGATAATCTTCAGACGATCGTGGATACGATGCTGGAGGAGGGGAATTCCCGATATCCGGTGTACAAGGAGACCATTGATAATATTGTGGGCATCATCCACTATAAAGATGCTTTGAAGTTTCTCACCAGGAATTCCTGGGCGAAGTTTAAGGCGCTTAAGGATCTGCCGGGATTGATAAGAGAAGCTTCTTATATTCCGGAGACAAGAGGCATCAGTGATCTTTTTAAATCCATGCAGATGAAGAAGATTCATATGGCAGTTGTGGTAGACGAATACGGACAGACCTCAGGAATTGTTTCCATGGAGGACATTCTGGAAGAAATCGTAGGCGACATTCTGGATGAGTATGATGAGGATGACAGCACCTTCCGTACCCAGAAGGATAATAGTGTGATCATTGACGCACTGGCATATCTGGAGGATGTATCGGAAGAGCTTGGGCTTGATTTTGGCAAGGTGGAATTTGAGACCTTAAACGGTTATCTGACCAGTCTTCTGGGGCATATACCAACAGAAGATGATCTGGATAAAGAAATTGTTGTAAACGGCTATCGTTTCAGAATCCTTTCCCTGGGAAATAAAACCATTGGAAAGGTACGGGCCGAAAAGATAAAAAAAGAACCTAAAGGAGAGGATAAGAAATGTCAGGACATTCAAAATTCGCAAACATAAAGCACAAGAAAGAAAAAAATGACGCTAAA
>CAKRRG010000022.1 GCA_934394545.1 uncultured Blautia sp. | reverse complement strand
TTTTATCTCTTGATTCCGGATTATGACAATCTAACAGACTTCTTCCAATAAGTTTATCGCCACCTCGCTTCGCATAGCTGATAACAGCTGCCGGATTCATGTAAATGATCTCATGCTTAAGATTGCATATAACAACGGATGCTCTGTCCTGATCAACAATACTTTTCCAGATTTGTGCCTCATTTATCTTATCAAGTACAGCCTCAACAATCTGTTCATCTGTAAAAGCTGACCATCTATCTTTTTCCATGGTATTATCCTCCTGCTATTACAATCTATCAATCATAGAATTATACCACTATTTCCCCCTTTTTAACAAACACAATATCATAGATCAGGATGCGTCCACCCGACTTCATTTCACATATCCAAATTCCATTAACTCATGTATAAATGAACTCCGTCTTGGATATCTTTTGTGGTATTCTGCCATAAATGTATTTTTTTCACCGACAGACCCCAGAGACTCTTTTACCTCACCATAAGCAGAAATAAACGCAGCACATTCATCGTAGTATTTCTTCTGTTGGCGGTCATGATTCCATCTACTCGCAGGGAAATAAGCCGTTCAATTTTATTCATCCAACGTACTCTGTCTTCGTTCGAAATCCTTACCTCTTGTTTCCATTTGCAGAGTATTTTCCATAACAATTCCGTATCTTCTTCTGCACAGGTATGTCCGGTTCCCTTATAAAATCCTGCTGCCGTAAATCCATATTTTTGCTGTACATAGTTTAACAAATAGGATAATCCTACAGGCAGATCTGTTCCCTGATATAACAGCAGCAAAAAGCTGGCGACACCTTCTTTCATAAAGGTAAAGGACCAGCCAAGTGCTTCCTTCATATTCATTCCCTGGGTCATTACAGTATCAAATTCTTTATTCCAGAAGAGAAGCATAAAATATAACTCATTATTAGTTTTTTGCAGCCCCTGGCAGATTTTTATTGCCGGAAGTTCGTTATTTGCCCAATTCTCTCCGCAAAACCGAAGACGAAGATAGTGAACAAGTGATGGATAAGAGCGGAATGCTTCCAGCCAGCAATATTCGCAAACAGCTTCCTGGTTGCTTTCATATGCATACTTGGCCGTAAGCAGAGCTATTTCGCTCCGGACTTTTGTGTTTTCGGAAATCTTTTCCAATGCTTCTATACCAATGCTCATCATACGCAGATTTTTATCTGGATCAGAGCTTTGCTCCAAAATCTGTTTATATAACTCAGGACAGCTATTGGCATATTTTCTTGCTGTATCGAGAATCTGCTGTTCATCCTGAAGCATAGATTGGGCCTCTTTCAAAAGTATTTTTACACCCATGCCGCTGTGAGTTCCCAGGTATTCAATCCAAAGCGGAAGGAACTGCTCAAACTCAGGCAATTCAAAGTTTCCCGTTTGGAGAACATCTTCCAGCTTCACAGAGTAACACTGAAAATTATGGATCATGCAAAGCAGTTCTTCCGCACGATTTTCCAATCTATTTCCCTGGTACTCCAGATACAAACTCATGGATAACAGCAATCAGCTGTTCCCTTGATAACTGGTTTGTAAGTTCATCTGATTTTCTTAAAAAAGTTGGTAAATTCATTGGGATTCTCCATAGTAATCATATAAGGATTATTTAAAAAAGATTCTTCTCCCAGTAAGAGGATCATGAACGGTTGCAATATCAATTATGAGTATTTTATCAGTTTGCCATTTTTAGTATTAAGGACCACTTTATGTTTGACCTGGGAAGCATAATCTTTTGAATTCATTTCATATAAAATTGTCAGTTTATTCCCGGAAGCAGTTATTTTGTAGGGCCAATAATTGCCGGTACTGTTTATGTTGGCTTTCCAAAGGACTTTTCCCTTTGCAGACACTTTGTAAATGTAATTGTCATAATAGCCGGTTACATACAGGTTATTATTTTTGTCAAACCTGTATACGTGTCCAGCGGGGCTGACCCTGGAGGCGGTCCATAATTTTTTCCCGTCTTTTTTGCGCAGTACAACGACCTTGGAACTTTCAAAAATATAAACCTTATCCTTGCGGACTACACATTTTGTGTGGCTGAGTTCTGTAGCTGGATATTTTTTTGTCACGTATTTCCATACAGCTCTTTTTTTGCTGTCCAGTCCTCGGACTGTCATATATTCCCTGCTGTTTTTATATGCAGTTTTTGCAGTAATTGTAGATGCTGTCCGTTTGGCAGCCTGTACAGGAAGCGTCATTATCACACCTAACAGGACAAATAATAATACAGTTAATAAGGATTTTCTGTTTTTCGTTTTCATATAAAATCTCCTTTCTGTAATTGGACCACTCCGCATTTATTTCTGTTATTGCACGGTTAAAACTTTTCCCATAAACAGCACTTCCTCGTTCATATTGTCATAAATAAGAAATGCAAATGGTCGTGTGAGTTCAACATCTTTCACAATCGGATCCAGATCCATTGCAGACATACACTCCATGGTCACTGCTGTCACAGCGGCAGCTTTCGTTCCATTTTCGTCAAGTTCCAGTTTTGTTTTCTGTAAAACAGAACTGACATGGACCGCTTTATCTGCAATGCCTGAAAAATCAGCATCATCTGAAAAAATATTCTCAAGTCCTATCTTACTGAGGATATCACTCAGCTCAGCTGTTGTTTCAAAGTTTAATTTAGGCATTTTACAGTTCACTTCATCGTATTCCGGTTCTGATTTCAGAAGGCCTTCAATATCCAGCTCATCAAGAGTAAAATTCCCTTCTGCTTTTGGCAAAATTCCAATGAAACTCAGATTATTTGCATAAAATTTTTCAAATGCTGTTGCTGCATCATTTTCATAATAATTATCGCCGATGTTTGTCATGTATTTTGTTTCTTCGTTATCACCGAATTTTTCTTTTTCCTCAGAAACATCCCAGGGATCCTGGGACCATCCGGATTCAAAATACAAGGAATTGGTAAGACACAGTTCACTGTTTTCATTAAGCATGTCAGGTTTCAAAATTTCCGGAATCAACCCATCTGTATTTTCGTTACACCATGCATTAATCGTATCGCATGTGTTTTCTTTATCAGAAAAATCAAGAATTTCTGCTTTTGCTTCAAAATTATCTTCTACAGTTTTTTGGAATTGGTCCTGCAGAGTCAGTCCCTGATTTACCCATAAAGCATCTGCAATTTTTAATTTCGATGTATAACCGTAATTTTCGTCTTCTGTATTGTAGCTTTTAATTGCATTCATATACTTTCTGGCATATGCTGCAAAATCATCGGTTCCTAAATATTCATTTAATGCGTTTTTCGTTTCGCCTTTGGCGCCTTCCGCAATCATACCAAGGGCGAAGTTAAGACTTGTTGGGCTGAACATTACATTGGAATCCTGGTTTTCTTCAGCTAAATCATCCGTAAGGTTAATAGAATTCTGCAGATTAACTGATTTATCAATATCTACGTTCTTTTCAGCTGCATTTAATTCTGCCTGACTGGCTGCTGCATATACATGGATTGGGGAAGTCATTGCTGTCATAAACACCAGAACTCTGGCAAAAATTTTCATTTTATTCATGTATAACCTCCTTGTATGGTTGATGAAGTGCTCTTTGCAAAGGTTTACTGCAAGTTTTTGTTTTATTCTAACATATTTGTTTCTTCTTTCTGTTATATTAATTTTCATTTATCTTTTACTTCACGTAAATGGCAGTCTTCAGTGGATTCCTGAAGACTGCCATCGTTATCGAGTTTGTTATGTTTATAGGATTACCGGCAGCTGTCTGTTTGAGCCATCTGGCTGATGCCAGGATTTCCATCCAAGTGCTGGGTATTTAGCGTGTTTCTTTTTATCCGTTCGGCTTCAGATTGTTTCAGAATATAGTCCTTGATTTCTTTCGCATTCTTAATATGCTGGATTTTCAGATCCGGGTCTGTCACATCACCGGTAAAACAATGGATCGTGCCAAGTCCAAGGATGCGCTCCAACAGAGTATTTTCCAGACGAACATCAATTACCTTATACAGGTAGCAGTCATTTTCTTCTTTTCTCAGCAAACCGGAATCTATGGTAATGATTTCATCTGTGACTGTATAAGTTGTAAATGTCCATGGAAGTCCAAGAAACATGGAACGCTTTTTTTCTTTGTATGTCATATAAATTTGCCCCTTTCTGTGATTCGTTCTTTTACGGTCATGAATATTGTCTATTTCCATTATAATATCAGCGGTGTTCTTTCGCAACCTGTTTAAGAAAAAACTCTTTTCTATTACCTGGAGACGTGATATACTTACTTTCGAAATGAATGATATGCAAAATAGGATTTTATGCGTCAAGTGTTCGGTGAATGGGGAGTTGTCACTGAAACGAAAAGCACGTCTTACGGTATATTATCCGCACCCGTTGCAAGCACTATAAGAGGATATCTCATATTGTGTCAGGGAATGTTTTCGTCATACATTCTATCACAATTGGAGATATCCTTTTTGGTTAAGCGGATATTTCAGGTCCGCTTCGCTATTTGCCCATAAAAGGATAATCTCCACATTCAAATACAAAGGAGATTATTATAATGGTTGACAAGCAAAAAGTAGAACAAGCTATCCGTCTGCTTCTGGAGGGAATTGGCGAAGACATCACACGAGAAGGCCTGATCGATACCCCGGACAGAATTGCCCGCATGTGTGAGGAAATCTATGGTGGTCTTGATCAGGAAGCAGACCATCATTTACTGAAACAGTTTCCTGTAGAGAATAATGAAATCGTACTGGAAAAGGACATTACCTTTTATTCCATGTGTGAACATCATCTGATGCCCTTCTACGGCAAAGCTCATCTTGCCTATATTCCAAATGGAAAGGTCACCGGATTAAGCAAGCTGGCACGTACTGTAGAGGTTTATGCAAGAAGACCACAGATTCAGGAACGTCTTACCGTACAGATCGCAGATGCTCTGGAGCGGGCACTTGCGCCTAAGGGAATTATGGTAATGTTAGAAGCCGAGCACACCTGTATGACCATGCGAGGAGTAAAAAAGCCCGGAAGCAAAACCATCACCACAGTAACCCGTGGAGCCTTTAAGGAAGATAAGGAACTACAGAAAATGTTCCTTTCCATGGTAGGAAAATGAACTGCTCATCTTCTGAAAGGAACCGTGTCAACTTAATCTGGCAGCATCCTCTATATCAGGAACATCTGCAAAAAATACAAAAGCTAGAGAAGGAACGCCTTTTCTGCCGCCATACCCCGGAGCATTTTCTGGACGTTGCACGACTGATGTATATTTATTCTCTTGAAAACAACCTGAATCTGTCCAAAGAGCTTCTTTATGCAACCGCTCTTCTTCACGATATCGGCCGTGCCCTCCAATATCAGTGCGATATTCCCCATGATGTTGCAGGTGTACAAATAGCCCGGGAAATTCTCACAGACCTGTCTTTTGCCGAACAGGAAAAGGATGAGATATTATCAGCCATCGGACACCACAGAACTGAAGGTTCCGAAAGCACACTGGCAAAGCTGCTTTATAAAGCTGACAAAAAGTCCAGAAACTGCTTTTCCTGTCCTGCTGCCGCTGATTGCTACTGGCCATCTGAAAAAAAGAACCTGACAATTGAATATTGATAGTTTACGAAATAGCATACAGAAAGGATCGTTTCTACTTATGAAAATTGGAAATCGCTTTTTTGATACACAAAACCACACTTACATAATGGGAATCTTAAATGTCACTCCTGATTCCTTTTCCGATGGAGGCAAATGGAATCATTTAGACGAAGCTTTAAAGCATACAGAAGCTATGATCGCAGAGGGCGCAGATATTATTGATATCGGCGGAGAATCCACCCGGCCCGGACACACACCAGTCAGCGCAGAGGAAGAAGCCCAAAGAGTTCTGCCTGTTATTGAAGCAGTTAAAAAGCGTTTTGATATTCCCATTTCTGTAGATACCTTCAAAAGCAGTGTAGCCGAAAGCTCCATACAGGCTGGCGCTGATCTTGTCAACGACATCTGGGGATTAAAATACGATTCCAAAATGGGCGCTGTAATTGCCAAATATGATGTTGCATGCTGTCTTATGCATAACAAATCCAACACCGAATACAACAACTTCCTCATTGACATGCTCCACGAGACTCAGGAATGTGTTAATCTTGCAAGAAAAGCAGGCATCAAAGATGAAAAAATCATGCTTGATCCAGGTGTTGGTTTTGGAAAAACATTTGAAATGAATCTGGAAACCATGAAACATCTGGAGCTTTTCCAGAATCTGGGCTTTCCTGTTCTTCTTGGCACCTCTCGCAAATCCATGATCGGACTGGCACTGGATCTGCCTGTAGACCAGCGCGTAGAGGGAACCCTTGCCACCAGTGTGATTGGTGTTATGAAGGGATGCTCCTTTGTCCGTGTCCACGACATCAAAGAAAATAAACGTGTGATCCAGATGACAGAAGCAATTTTGGGATGCAAGTAAAATCCAGACCTTATCACCAATAACCAGCAGAAAGGAATCACTGTTATGGCCGAAAACAGATTTGATAAAATCGAAATTAAAGAACTGGAAGTATTTGCTAACCATGGCGTCTATCCAGAAGAAAATGTACTTGGACAAAAATTCATTATCTCTGCCACCCTCTTTACCAACACACGTCAGGCAGGATTAACTGATGACCTGTCTGCCTCTATCAATTATGGAGAAGTCAGCCATATGATTACGGATTTTACCAGAAACCATACCTTTAAGCTTCTGGAAGCCCTTGGGGAAAATCTGGCAGACATGCTGCTTAACTCTCTTTCCGGTCTGGAGCAGATCACACTGAAAATTGAAAAGCCCTGGGCTCCCATAGGCCTTCCGCTAAACACCGTATCTGTAGAAATCACAAGAAAATGGCATACCGCATACATTGCGTTTGGCTCCAATATGGGTGATAAAAAGCAGTATATTGACAATGGGATCCATGGATTGACTGAAACAAAGGGCTGTCGGGTGGAAGCAATTTCCGATTATCTGATCACAGAACCTTATGGCGTTACTGACCAGGACGAATTTCTAAATGGAGTCCTGAAGCTGCGCACACTCCTTACCCCGGAAGAATTGCTGGAGCGTCTGCACCAGCTTGAACAGGAGGCAAACAGAGAACGTATTATCCACTGGGGACCACGAACACTGGATCTGGATATTCTTTTTTATGACCAGGAAATCATTGATACTCCTGACCTTCACATTCCACATCCTGACATGCAGAATCGTGAATTCGTGCTTGCACCAATGAACCAGATTGCCCCTTACCTGCGGCATCCTGTATTAAACCAGACAATCTCACAGCTTTTTAATGCTCTTTCCTGAAAATCCATAAAAAATCCTCCTGGAACCTCAATGATTCCAGGGGGATTTTTTATGGGGAATTATTATCAGTACTTCGGCTGATAGCGTAAATCCGAAACTGTGTACACCGTCACAAATGCCTTCGGATCCTCTTGATTAATAAAATTCATCAGCTTCTGGTATTCTGATTTATTGACAATGGTAATGATCTCATTACGTTTCTGCATATTATAAGCACCTATAGACTCATAGATCGTGGCACCGCTATGCAGATCTTCCACAATAAACCGGCGTAATGCCTCCTCTTTCTGGGTAATGATGCACACTCGCCTCTTAATATTATGGTCAAAGATAAAATGATCCAAAACGATTCCGTTAAAATAAGTTCCCAAAACACTAAGTACTACGGTCTTTTTGTCATATACCAATGCAGCTGATAGTGCCACGCACATTCCTGATAAAGACATTGCTTTTCCAAGCTCCATATGAAGATACTTATTCATAACCTTGGCCACAATATCCAGTCCACCGGAAGAAGCATTTCTGTTAAAAAGAATACTGGATCCTATACTTACTACAAGAATATAACACAGAACATCCAGTTCCTGACTGTTTGTCATAGAACCAAAATCCGGGAATATTTTTTCAAAAAGTCCAAGAAATAAGGGCAGCATTAAGCTTGTATAAACAGTCTTCACCCCAAATTCCTTTCCACAGGTAAAGAAACCTATGATCAAAAGCACTACATTCAGAATCATAGTGATCGCAGACAAAGGAAGCGGAATAAAGTTGGTAAGCACAATACCAAGGCCAGACATACTGCTTATTGAAGTGTGGCTTGGTACCAGAAAAAAATACACGGCAGCTGCTATAATTGCCATTACCCCTGTTAAAATAAGTGCCTCTTTGATAATATCTGCATAGTTTAACTGTTTTTTCATGTTTTCCATATTGCCGGTTTCGCTCTCCTATTTTATGATTTCTTTCCTCGAGTTACACCCTTAACATCAGAACAAAAACAGATCATCAGATTTCACGAGTTGCTTCTTTCAGCCACTCTTTTTCTTCTTTCTCCAGATATGGTGAAATCTTCTCATACACCTGTGCATGATAATTATTAAGAAGTGCTCTCTCCTGTACCGTCATCTGCTCCGGAACTACAGCATCAAGATCAAAAGGTACCATGGTCAGATGCTCAAAGCACATAAACTGTCCGAAGGATGTCTTTTCTGCCTTTTTGCATACCAGTAAATTCTCATGGCGGATTCCATATTCATTCTCCACATAATATCCCGGCTCGTCAGATGTGATCATTCCTTCTTCCAGTACTGCATTATCACCTGGGATGATTCTCCAACGGAAGCTGTTTGGTCCTTCGTGAACGTTCAGCAAATAACCCACGCCATGACCGGTTCCATGATTAAAATCCTGTCCCAGCTCCCATAACGGACCACGAGCCAGATAATCCAGATTTACGCCTGTGCAGCCATAACGGAATTTGGCATTTCCCAGGTTCAGCATACCACGTAAAACTGCGGTAAAATATTTCTTCTGTTCTTCATTTACAGAACCCATAACAATTGTACGCGTGGTATCTGTAGTACCCTCATAATAATGTCCGCCAGTGTCTGCCAGAAGGAAATTTCCTGGTTCAATGGAAATATCCGTCTCCGGCGTTGCAGAATAATGATTAATAGCAGCATGGACTCCATAGGAAATAATCGGATCAAAGCTGTTCCCAATGAAATTCTCCTGCTGGGAACGGAAGCTGTAAAGCTTCTCCCCTGCGCTTAACTCTGTCATCGGAATCTTTCCTACATTTTTCTTTAACCAGTAAATGAATTTGGTAATCGCAACACCATCCTTGATATGCGCAATCCGCTCATTTTCTACTTCTGTGGGATTCTTTACTGCCTTGGGCTGAAAAGTCAGATTCTCCTCGTCCAGGATTGTTACCTCTTCCGGAATATTATTTACCAGACGGCAATTCGCCTTCTTTTTGCAAAGAAGGACTTTCTCATCTTTCGTAAATGTTTTCACATATTCATAGATATTATCATATGGAAGGATCGTCACGCCATCCTTTAATAAATTCTCCTTAATCTCAGCAGAAAAAGCCTTCTCGTTGGCAAACAGCATTATCTCTGTTCTTGTCATTACCAGATAAGAAAGAACAACCGGACAACAATGTACATCATTTCCACGTATATTCAAAAGCCAGGCAATATCATCCAGAGAAGTAAGAACAAATCCATCTGCCCCTTTTTCTTCCATTGCCTTACGGATCCTTGCACATTTATCCGCACGGGATTCTCCTGTCCATTTCTCATCCAGCTCCATAACCGGTTCGCAGGAAAGGGCCGGACGATCTTCCCATATTTCTCCTACCAGATCATAAGCAGATTCCATGGAAGCGCCCTTTTTCTTAAGGATTTCGGAAAGCTCGTCTGCTTCTTTGGCACTAATGGTTCTTCCGTCAAAGCCCAGGCACATTCCTTCTCCCAGCTTCTCCTCAAGGAACTTATGCACAGTCGGAACATCTGGTTCTCCCATCTTAAAAAGCTCTACTCCGGTTCCCTCCAGCTGTGCTGCTGCCTGGATAAAGTAGCGTCCATCTGTCCATAATCCTGCCATATCCTGCATAATGACTGCTCTTCCTGCAGAACCTGTAAAACCTGTAATATATTTCCTGCACTTAAAATATTCCCCTACATATTCAGATGCATGGAAATCATCTGTGGGAACAAGATAAGCATCTATTTTCCTCTCTTTCATTTTCTCCCGAAGTGCGGTAATTCTTTCTCTAACTGTCATAAAAATCTGACTCCTTCCAGTAAATTTTACTCTATCCTATTATAATGTCCATAGCTCTCTTTATCAACCTGTTTTCGCAAAATACAGGAAAGGACAGACATCAAAAACCGAGGTCTTTGATATCTGCCCTTTCTCAATTAGAATAAATTACCGGAAGACAGGTTTCATTAGAATGGATTGCTTGAAGCCGGAGCTTTTATGGAAGTGATCAGGTCCATCCATTTATACATATACCAGTTTCCATCCTTAGATGATTTATAAACATCGATCCATTTACCACTGTCAGAAGCCTTACAATAGATAAAGGCTCTGTACTGATCCGGAGATGGGATAGAAGGATTTGCCGGAATGTATACCTGATCTTCATCCACTACAGAATCCTGGGTTAATGTAATGGAATAAGGCTGTGCCGGTGTGTAGTCATTCGCCGGAGTTGCGCCATTTAAAAATGCATTCCCAAGATAGAGATACTGGTTCCCCTTCTTCATCTGACCAGCTAAGGTCTGCTTCTCATAAACAGATAACTGCTTGTTGCACAAATATCCGATCATTTCTTCGCAGTCTGTCTGATTTTCCGGTTTCCAGGTGCGAAGTGACATGATATAAAGGGCAAGCACCTTATATCTTCCATCATCACCGCTGATATTATACTGCTTCAATTCTTCCACATTTGTCGGAATTGTACTGAAGGTATAGGTATAAGTATTCAGAGGAATCTTAACCACTACTGTTTCGCCCGCTGCATTCTTAACTGACCGCTGCCCCTGTATAACAGCTTTCGAAAGTGCCGGTTCTGTCTGAGGCTTCACATCCATGGTAACGGTAACCGTACATACCAGAATCTTTCCTGCATCTACCTTAATTTCTGCCGTTCCCACATTAATTGCATGTACCTTTCCCTTACTGTCTACCTCTGCCACATTCTTGTTCGAGCTGCTCCATACCGGATCATACTTTGGATCCTGTACACTAAGCTGATAATAATCACCCTTATGCATACTTAAAGATGTTGTACTAAGTACCGGAGTTTTCGTCGGAGTCACCGTAGGCGTTGCCGGTGGAGTTGTAGGAACCGGTGCAGCCGGTGGGGTTGTAGGAGCCGGAGGTGCTACGGTAGGTCCTGCCGATGGATTTCCCGGAGCAGGTGTTGTAGGTGCCGGCTTTGCCGGTGCTTTCTTACTCTTAACCGTAACCTTGCACTTGTATGTTTTTTTGCCAACCTTAGCTTTAATATATGCAGTTCCTTTTTTCTTCGCAGTGACAACACCCTTCTTATTGACAGTTGCCACTGATTTCTTTGTTGAAGACCATTTCACCTTCTTCTTTGTGCCTTTTACCTTTAACCGGTATTTCTTACCCTGGGTTAACGTGAGCTTTGTTTTGTTCAGTTTCACCTTCGCCGCACTTACAGCTGTAGTATCCACCGCCAGACACATTACTACAAGTAAAAATGTAGTAAGTAACACTCCAACCTTTTTTAAACACCTTTGACTGTTTTTCATAAGCAATTTCTCCTTTCTTCACAGACATACTATCCTTCTTATTTTTATTATACATAATCGTTCTTTTTTTGCACTAGCACTTCTGACAGTAACCGTAAGGAATTAAGAAATAACGAAAAAAAGCCCCGAAGGGCTTTTTATTCAGCGGCAGCAGTCTTTAGATCTGATACCATTTAATTTCATTTGCATCCATATGAAGTTCGAAACTGCTTCCGTCCCCCTTATATACTACAGTATCCTGCGGCTCATACGTATTGTTTACTACACAGTATTTCCCATTCTTCACATAAGCGTGAACCTCCACGTTATAGTTTGTGGAATACCAGCGGTTCAGCTCTTCCTCTGCTGATGCTGACCAAAGAACTGCGCGGTAAAGTACACGGCTATTCTTAAAGCTATATGGAAGTCCGCTGATATATACGCCGCGTCCCTTTCCAAAGGTCTTCACCGCCATCTGTACTTCCTGGTCATTCTGAACCAGAATGGTGGTTTCAGGCAGTGCAAAGATATTCTTTCTGCCCTCACCAAAGTCCACCTGTCCCTCAGTATCAGCCAGAATAAAATGATCTCTGTGCTCTTCCCAGTTATATTTATCTGTATTTAAGTTAAAACCATGCTCCTCTTCCACACCAAGTACATCATCCAGCTGGAAGAATTTTCCCTGCCACTGATGAGCTGCTGGCTGACCAACACCAATAAATCCACCGCCATTATAAACAAACTCTTTCACAGCCGTAATGATCGTCTCATTTACCCAATATTCACCACCGCTCTGTGCAGTATCAGCATCCCCAACATTGATCACAACATCAAAGTTCTTCAGCAGATCCTTATCTGCCAGAATGTCATCAAAGCTGATAAAAGAAACATCAAATGGTGCACCGCTTAACGCCTCAATGATTCCAAAATAGGAATAATTCTGTTTATAGTAAATCGCATGGTGTACCATATGGTTTCCCCAGGAGCGCATACGTCCCCAGCAGTTTAATACGGCAACACGCTTCACACAATATGGAGTAACCCCCTGGATATTATCGTAAAGAGTACGGAATTCCTGACAGACCTCTTTGATATACTGTACAAAATCCGGGAACTGAAGTGCCAGCTTCAGATATCCGCCATAACCGATTCTCTGGATCGGGCTTCTCAGAATGGCACGTCTTGCAGTCACCCAGTTTATCTTTGCTTCTTTCACAGGATCCCCGCCTTCGTGGAAGGTATCCGGGAAAAAGTAAGGAAGGAAACGTCCCTCTGTATATTTCACATTTTTGATATCACTAAAAAGACGTAATGTCGCACCGTTTCCAACACTTCCAACAACTGCATCCAGGCCGATAGAGGCGAACTCATCCATAAATGGTTCCATACCGATCCAGTGGTCTCCCATGAACATCATAGCTTCTTTGCCATATTCATGGACAATATCTACCATCTCTTTCGCAAGCTTGGCAACCTCCCGGCGCTGGAATGCCTGGAAATCCTTAAACTCCTTTGATGGAATACGATAAGTGTTGTTCATATAGCCCTGATCGATGATGTATTCCGGACGGAATGGATAACCTGCTTCTTTTTCAAACTGTTCCAACACATAAGGACTTACAGAAGCGGAATAACCGAACCAGTCTACGTATTTCTCTCTTGCCAGCTCATCAAAAATCAGGGTGAACTGATGGAAAAATGTGGTAAAACGCACTACATTCACATACGGATGCGTGTCGAGGAATCTGCGGAGACGCTCCAGGGAATGTGCTCTTGTCTTCGGCTGACGCACATCAAAGGTAATCTGAGGCTCCACATCCTTCCATTCATTTACCACAGCATTATACATATGAACCGGATCCCACATGATATAAGCCAAAAAGCTGACTGTATACTCATGGAAAAGCTTCGCATCTGCGATCACCACATTTCCGCTTTTCTCCTCATATGACCACTGGCTGACCGGAACCACCTCGCCTGTGGTACGGTCAATTACCTCCCACCATCTGGTAATGTCATCACGATTATTTACCTTCAGCATATCCGGGTACAGATGATCCATAAGATGGATTTCAAGCTTATCTGATGTTGCAGTGTGGAAGGAACTCATAATATACATCTGCTGGATTTCATCCGGATTCGCCTTCGCCCACTCATTATCCTTTCTGGTGGTGTAATACGTAGCGTAAATCTTCGCTCCTGTATCCTTCAATTCCTTAGGAAACTCAGTTCCGTCACAATCACGGATCGCATCTGCGCCCCACTCCTTCATAATATCCAGTGTTTCCTTTACTACATCCAGGTTTGTAGGAATGGTAACTCTTCCTTTGTTCTGTTCCATTTTGCGGCCTCACTTTACCTTTTTTCTATAAGAATACGTTTTTGTCAGCCGCTTTTCAACACTGTTATTGCTATGGTTTTTAGAAATCTTGCTAACTTATTTGTCAAAATCTGTTTCAAACACACCTTCAGGTGTACGCATGGTAAGCACACCAAGATTAAAATCATCCTCCAGCACTGTGATATGATATTCAAAGATCACATCATCCTCAAACTTGGACAGCAAAATGTAGCTTCCATTCTCTTTTCCCTCAATCTGGTCACAGATATCGTCGTATACATCTGCACCGGAAATCTGACGCGGATATCCTGACTCCTTGATTTTTTTCTCAATTGCAGCGTATAATTCTTCCATTTGCAATGTACAGCAGAGCTCTTAAGTTATTCTTTCTCAGTTTTCCTCTGCTGCATTCTCCCTTCTTTTTTTCTTAAGTGTTATTGTATAATATCAGCCTGTGCAATGTCAAACAACATATCACTTTTTCTTTTGTTTTGTGGTTTTTCGTTTTTTTCTTTGTGCATTTCGTTGGGTTTCTTTTTGTTTTTGACTATTTTTATTGTTTTTTCAACAATTTTTGTTGACATTCTGTTGCTTCTATTGTATGCTATTAACTACAAGAGACATTCCAGACAGGATGAGGGTAGAAAGATAGAATGTCTCAACAAGTATCTAAGGGAGGTATCTTAATATGAAAATGAAACAGGTTTTAACTGCAGGTGTTGCTTTATCAATGACTCTTTCCATGACTCCAGTCATTGCGTCAGCCGCTGATAAGGTTGACATTGATGTCATCGCAGCACAGTATGGTCAGCAGACCGCTGACTGGTGGGCTAACTTCGTAACAGAGTTTAACGAAGCGAATCCGGACATCAACTTGAATGTAGAGGTTGTTTCCTGGAACGACATCTATACCGTAGTTAATACACGAATCGCGAATGGCGAGGCACCGGATGTACTGAACATCGACGTATTTGCCGACTATCAGGCAGATGATCTTCTCCTTCCTATTCAGGATGTTGTATCTGAGGAGACTTACAGCAAGATGTATGATGCATTCCTTGCACAGTCTGAAGTGGACGGAACTGTATGGGCTATCCCGGATCTTGCATCTGCACGTGCTATGTATTATAACAAGGATATCCTTGATGCAGCAGGCGTAGAGGTTCCTACTACATGGGAAGAACTGAGTGCTGCATGCGAAGCTCTTAAAGCTTATGATGACAGCATTTATCCATGGGGTATTGACATGACAACTGATGAAGGTCAGGCTGCATTCGCATACTACACCTGGAATAATGGTGGCGGATTCGTTGATGAGGACGGCAACTGGGCTCTTAATAGCGAGCAGAACGTAGAAGCTATCCAGTTCGCGATCGATCTTGTAAATAATGGTTACACCAATACAGATCCTGCTAACGATACACGTTACGACCTGCAGGATATGTTCGGCGCAGGCAAGGTGGCTATGCTGATCGCACCGAACAGCTTACCTACCTATATTGCTACAGGTGGAAACGAAGTTAACTATGGTGTTGCTTCTATCCCATCTAATACCGGTGAATCTGTATCTGCTGGTGTTATGGACCGTTTCATGTGCTTCGATAACGACTACTCAGATGATGAGAAAGCTGCTATCTCCACATTCTTTGATTATTTCTATGACGATGCTCGCTATACTGAGTGGGTTGATATGGAAGGCTTCCTTCCGGCTACCAAGACCGGCGGCGAGGCTCTTGCAGCAGCGAACGAAGACATGGCAAGCTGGATCGATATCTTAGACAGCTGTAAATTCTATCCAACAGCTAAGGCTGAATGGGCAGATGTAAAACAGGGCGTAATCAATGTTGAGCAGAACGCACTTCTTGGCGGCGATGTTCAGGAATTACTGGATGACCTCCAGGCCGAGATTGCTGGCTAAGCTTTAGCATTCGCATTCCCATTACGAGGAAGATAATGGGCCGGACTTGAGGGTCCGGTCCATTTTTAAATTTATTTAAAGAGAGGTATCCCTGTGAAGAAAAAATTCAAAAAAGTGGAACCCTATATCTGGATTTTGCCTAGCGTTCTTCTTATGGCAATCTTCATCCTGGTTCCCATCGTATTTGTATTCCGTATGTCGTTAAGCAAGGTTACCAAGGCCGGCCTCATTAAGGGCTTCTCTGGTCTGGAGAACTTCCAGAAGGTAACAAGCAGTCCGGTTTTTGGCATGGTTCTAAAGAATACCCTTGTGTGGACGGTTGCAGTTGTTGGTATTTCCACCCTTCTTGGTTTCATCCTTGCAATTCTTCTCAACAACGAATTTAAGGGCCGTAAGCTGGCACGTGCTGTCATCGTTTTTCCATGGGCTACTACTTTGATCGTTCAGGCAAGTATCTGGAAATTCATTATTGACACAGACTACGGTACATTAAATACGCTGCTGATGAGACTTGGCATTATCGATCATGCTGTTAACTGGACGCCTACTGCCGGTGCCTACTTCGCCTGGGAGATCGCCTGCGGTATTTTCGTTACCATTCCATTCGTAACCTTTACTGTACTTTCCGGTCTGCAGAGTATTGATGCCAGCTACTATGAGGCAGCTGCTGTAGATGGGGCTTCCTACTGGCAGAAAATGTTCAAGATCACCATTCCATTGGTACGCCCTAACCTTACCATCAGTACTATTTTGAACATTATTTATGTATTTAACTCTTTTCCGATTATCTGGACCATTACCAAGGGCGACCCGGCCAACCGAACGGATACCCTGGTTACCTATTTGTATAAGCTGGCCTTCTACAACGGCAAACAAGGACAGGCAGCAGCCGTATCTGTGATCGGCTTCCTTATCCTGCTCTTATGCGCCAGCCTGTATATGGTTTCCGTGCTGAAGAAAGGAGACGAATGATATGGCAAGAACAAGCGCAGCACCAAAGAAAAAAAATACCAGAAACGTCATTTTGCGTGTACTCTTTTATATTGTGATCATTGCAATCTGTCTGTTTACCTTGTATCCTTATTTTGTAACGATTTGCACCGCTCTTAAAAGCCGTGCGGAAATCTTTTCCATGAAGGGAACGGTTTTCCCTGTTGATGCAATCTGGTCCAACTTCACTGACGTATGGAAGCTGGCACCAATGAGCAGCTATATGCTGAACTCTATTATCATTGCAGGTGGTTCCACTCTTCTGGCTATGCTCTGTGGGATTCCAGCCGCTTATGCCCTGTCCAGAATGAAATTCAAGGGCCAGACCGCTTTTCTTGGATTCGTTATTGTTTCCCAGATGTTTGCACCGGTTGTACTTCTTATCGGTATTTACAAGGTTATGATGGCATTCCACCTTACCAACAGCATTATCGGACTGATTTTCATCAATGCTGCATTTAACCAGGCCTTCGCCATCTGGCTGCTTCGTGGTACCTTCCTGAGTATTTCCCCTGAAATGGAACAGGCCGCTACCATTGATGGCTGTAACCGCGTACACGCCCTTTTAAAGATTCTTCTGCCGGTAGCTGCACCAGGTATCGTTACAGCGCTTATTTTCGTATTCATCAACGCCTGGAACGAATATACCGTAGCACTGACACTGATCTCCACCGATACCTTCAAGCCTCTGACTGTTGGTATTAATATTTTCAACGGCTACAATATGATCGAGTGGCAGTATCTGTTTGCTGCTTCCCTCTATGCAATCCTTCCGGTTGTAATTCTTTTCGTTGGAATCGAGAAAAATCTTGTTGGAGGACTTACTTCCGGCGGTGTCAAGGGTTGATTTTTATTTTTTTCAAAGTATAATAGAAAAAGATGCGAACAAAACAAAGGGTTGCTCATGGCAACCCTTTGTTTATGCCAGCCATTCAAGCGGATATTCCAGGTCCCCTTCGGGACTTGCTTGATTTGGTTAAATTTCAGCATATTTCACAGATTTTTTAAATCGGCTGTTTTGCCCTTGACTTTTCTGTAAAATACTGTAATATTGATATTGCACAATATCTAGTATGTTTTGAATTTTTAAACACAATATATGGAGGGATTTTAGAATATGAGTACAGAGGTCAATGCGAACGTCATTAAGCGAAATGGCGTGGAAGTTATATTTGATAAGGCGAAGATCATTAACGCCGTAGAGAAAGCGAATGAGGAGGTTTCCAAGCTTCACAGGCTGAGTCATTATCAGATTACGGCGCTTGCTGATACAATTGCCAACCGCGCTCTTGAATCCTCCCACGCAGTAAATGTAGAAGATATCCAGGATATGGTAGAGACCGGTATTATGGAGATGCGTGGCTATGAGGTTGCACAGAAATATGTGCGTTACCGCTATAAGAGAGAACTTACCCGTAAGTCCAATACCACAGACGACAGTATTCTGGCTCTTCTTGATCAGATCAATGAGAATGCCAAGCAGGAGAACTCCAATAAGAATCCTACCATTAACTCCACACAGCGTGATTATATGGCAGGCGAGGTCAGTAAGGACCTTACCATGCGAGTTCTTCTTCCGGAGGAGATCGTGAGAGCCCATGATGAAGGTATCATCCACTTCCACGACTCTGATTATTATGCACAGCGTGAGCATAACTGCGACCTTATCAATCTGCAGGATATGCTTCAGAACGGTACCGTTATCAGCCAGACACTGATTGAGAAGCCTCACAGCTTCTTCACTGCCTGCAACGTTACCACACAGATCGTTGCCCAGGTAGCAAGTAACCAGTACGGAGGACAGTCCTTCTCTCTCGCTCATCTGGCTCCATTTGTGGATATCAGCCGTCAGAAGATCCGCAATAAAGTAATTGAGGAACGTAAGGCCTGCGGCGAACCCCTTAATGATGAGATCATCCAGAAGGTATCTGAGCGCAGACTGATGGATGAGATCCAGAGCGGTATCCAGACCATCCAGTATCAGTTGATCACTCTTATGACCTGTAATGGCCAGGCTCCTTTCGTGACCATCTTCATGTATCTGGATGAGGTTCCAGAGGGACGTACCCGTGATGACCTTGCCCTGATCATTGAGGAAGTTATGAAGCAGCGTATGCAGGGTGTTAAGAACGAGCGTGGCGCCTGGATCACTCCGGCATTTCCGAAGCTGATCTACGTACTGGATGAAGATAATATCCATGAGGATTCCAAGTACTGGTATCTTACGGAGCTTGCTGCGAAATGTACTGCCAAGCGTATGGTTCCGGATTACATCTCTGCTAAGATAATGCGTCAGCTGAAGAATGGCAATGTTTATACCTGTATGGGATGTCGTTCCTTCCTTACTGTTGAAGAGAAGCAGAAGAATCCGGACGGCTCCTATAAATTCTATGGCCGCTTCAACCAGGGTGTTGTTACCATCAATCTTGTTGATGTAGCATGCTCCTCAGAAGGCAATTTCGACAAATTCTGGGATATCCTGGAGGAGCGTCTGGAGCTTTGCCACAGAGCTCTCCGCTGCAGACATGAGCGTCTTCTTGGCACAGTTTCCGATGTTGCCCCGATTCTCTGGCAGTATGGCGCACTGGCACGACTTAAGAAGGGCGAAACCATCGACAGACTTCTTTACGATGGATATTCCACGATTTCTCTTGGTTATGCAGGCCTTCATGAGATGTGCATGAGAATGTACGGTAAGCCGCATACAGACCCTGAGGTACGTCCATTTGCCCTTAAGGTTATGCAGCGTCTCAATGACAAATGCGCCCAGTGGAAGGCAGCTGAGAACATCAGCTATTCTGTATACGGTACTCCTATGGAATCCACCACATACAGATTTTCCAAATGTCTCCAGAAGCGTTTTGGAATCATTCCGGGAGTTACCGATAAGAACTATATTACAAACAGCTATCACGTTCACGTTACGGAAGAGATCGATGCATTCTCCAAGCTGAAATTCGAGTCTGAATTCCAGAAGCTTTCTCCGGGAGGCGCTATCAGCTACGTAGAGGTTCCTAATATGAAGCAGAATATTCCGGCAGTTCTCTCTGTTATGAAGTTTATTTATGACAACATCATGTATGCAGAACTGAATACTAAGAGTGATTTCTGTGATGTATGTGGTTATGACGGAGAGATTCAGATTAAAGAAGATGAAAATGGCAAGCTGATCTGGGAGTGCCCGAACTGCGGCAACCGTAACCAGGATAAGATGAGTGTTGCCAGAAGAACCTGCGGATACATCGGTACCCAGTTCTGGAACCAGGGCCGCACACAGGAGATCAAGGATAGAGTATTACATCTGTAAAGAGGATCCTTATTATGAACTATGGAAATATTAAATCCTACGACATTGCAGACGGAACAGGCGTACGTGTAAGCCTGTTCGTGTCTGGATGCCGGCACCACTGTAAGGGCTGTTTCAATGCTCCTACATGGGATTTTAGCTATGGTGAACCATACACAAGGGAGACGCAGGATAAGCTTCTTAAGCTCCTCTCTCCCGACTACATCGAAGGCTTCTCACTTCTTGGCGGTGAACCCTTCGAGCCTGAGAATCAGGAAGTGCTTGCAGATCTCTTGGAAGAGATCAAGCGCACCTATCCTGATAAGTCTATCTGGTGCTACAGCGGCTATTTATTTGACAAGGATATGATTCCAGGGGGCAGCATTTACACCCCGTATACAGACCGCATGCTTGCCTGTATCGACATTCTGGTGGATGGCGAGTTTGTACAGGAGCTGAAGGATCTTTCCTTAGAGTTCCGGGGAAGCAGCAACCAGAGAATACTACAACTAAAGAATGGAAAGCTGATAAAGGAAGGCCTGTAATATAGGTCTTCTTTTTATTTTTTATTAAAAAGGCTCCAAACATAGTAACAGGGTGGGATTCATATGAATCCCACCCTAAAATCTGGCATAGAGCCTTTTTGTTAAACTTTATTTCGCTTTTACTGCCTTTACTGTACTGTATGAAGAATGGATCGGAACGCCTGCTTCGTTGTTTCCAACGGCACGAACCTTATAATAGTACTTGGTTCCGGCTTTCGCCTTCTTATCAACATATTTTACAGTGGAGCCCTTTGTGATAGTTCCTACTAATGTATATCCGGATTTCTTCTTTGTAGAACGATATACTTCGTATCCGGTCGCATTCGCAACTTTCTTCCAGCTAACAGTTACTTTCTTCTTAGCTGCTTTCACTTTTACAGTTGCAGGTTTCTTAAGGCTTGCAGTTGTGATCTTAGCTGCTGCTGATTTACTTTCACCACTTGTAGCTTGATAAGCATCATCTGTTACGTTTTCAGAATAGTTATATGCTTTGCCATTCTTATAAGCAACTACATAATAGTAATAGGTAACACCAGCCTTTGGTCCTTCATATTCTGTATTGGTAGCACCATCAACTGTATAAGTGATTGGACGATCTACAAATGTAGTGGTCTTCATGTCCGCTTCTTTTGCATCTCTGTAGCCACTTACTCTTGTGGAATCTGCTACATACCATGGAAGCATCTTACCATTCTGATGAATGTAGGACTTAGAATCTTTATTATACAGATTCCAGGAAGATGTTGTCCTGAATACGCGATAATAATCTGCGCCAGCAACTGCATTCCATGTTACGGTGATACTTCCGTCCTTTGCATTTGCAACTGCCTTAACGCCAGTTGGAGCTGCAACAACAGGATTAACTGTCACGGTAAGTCCTTTGGTGTATTCATTTCCGCTAAATGCACGTACACGATATCTAGTAGTCTTCTCAGCTGCCGGGAACATATAGGAACCGGTAGAAGCCTTCAATGTCTTAATGGTCTCATAGCTGTTTGTTTCTTCGTTGTATTTCTCAACAACATAGCCTTTACTTGTATAAACCGGCTGCCAGCTAAGTTTTACTTTACCATTTGCATACTGAACCTGATCACCAACCTGTACCATTTTGAATTCAAGGCTTGCGCTTGCATATTCGTCAATATAATACTTCTTATTTCCAACTGTCTTATATGCTCTTACAAAATAGTTATAGGAAGTACCGCTTGTCAGCTTCTTATCTACATAGGAAGACTTCTTGGAGCTTACGGTTTTAACAAGTGTGTATTTGGCAAATTCATTTCCTATACCGGATGAGAACTCTGAAGCTCCTGAATAGCCTGTGCTTCTGTAGATTTCATATCCCTTAGCGCCTTTAATCTTGGTCCAGGATACCTTTACGGAAGTTGCGCTCTTCGGAGTTGCTTTTAACTTAAGTGCACCGCCCCATGTAGTTGCCTGGGTATAAGCCCATGCACCATATGTGGTCTTACCTGTTTCTTTGTCATAGTAGTACGGTCTTACACGATAGCTATAAGCTGTATCAGATTTCAGTTTGGAATTCTTATAAATATTATCTGTTGTCTTCGCAACAGTCTTATATTTCTTTCCATTCTTTCTCTGGATCTGATATCCGCTGATCTGATATCTGCTTACTAAATCTCCATCACTGGCAACACCCATTCTCAGGGTAACAGTCTTCGCTGTGACCACTGTGCTTGCAACACTGATTCTCGGAAGAGATGCAGTTAATGTCACAACATTTGTAAATGCACTGTATACCTGAGCCGCAGTTGCAGCATTTGTATTCTCAACACGTGCACGGACATAATAGGTCTTTCCTGGTGTTAAATCAGCAAAAGATAATGTAACCTTATTGTCATCTGCATATCTATAACCATCTTCATCATAATAATATTCATCTCTGATTACAGTTGCCTTGGATGTAGCTGCAAAATCCGGTGTGTCAGAATACCAGTACTCTACCGTTTCATTTTTTCTAATGGAGCCTGTATAAGTAAAGGTATAACCTTCTGCAGTTTTCTCTGCAAATTTCAAATCACTGATAGCAGAGGTTGCTTTGGATACCGTAACAGCAACAACATTGGATGGAGTGCCGTAAACCTTCTTACCATCTTTTGTGATATAGCTGATCGCTCTTACGTAATAAGTGCCCTCTTTTAAGTTCTCAGCCTGAAGTGTGGTACTATTATCAGAGCCTATAGCCCAATCTTCCTCAGCTGCATTGGCTTTATTTGTATACTGAAGCTCGTAATTATCACCCGTTTCAAGAACTGCATCAAAGCGGAACTGGAAGTTATCTTCATCGGTTCTGTACAGGGTAAGACCGGTAATATTCTTTGCAGTCTTTTCTGCAGCTGTAGTAAGTGCTACACCAGCCGGATTAATCGCCTTTAGTTCTTCCTTTGTAGGTCTATTTGTACTGCTGACTGCACGTACATAATAGGTCTTTCCAGCTTCCAGAACACCTTCGTTCTTAAAAATTCCGAACTTAGGAGCCGTAGCGCTTGTACTCCGGTAAGATGCTTGATTCCAGCCTGTCAAAACAGAACCTTCTGTAAAGGAGGCATCCGTAGCAAGCTGATACCAAACGTTACCCGGTTTTACATTTGCACTAAATGTAAAGTAATAATAATTATCGTCTGCATATGCATACTGAAGATCCGTAATTACCTGAGCTGCCGGAACTGTATAAGCAGCTGACGGAGCAGACCAGTCACCCTTTAAGGTTTCGCTGATTTCCTTACCATCCGCATCCTTCGCACGATATCTACGTACTGCACGAACCTGGAATGTATAGGTCTCGCCAGGTGTCATAGCTTTCAGCTCTTTACCAGATACATCCTTCACTGTATCAAGAGCAACGCCTGCGCTCTTCGCATATGTTTTCAGTTCAGAAAGCCCGCTTAATGTATAAGACGGATGATAAGAACTGCCTGAATATGTGTTCCTGTACGTGTAATCAATGGTTCCGTCTTCTTTCACTGTTGCACTTTCTACATATTCACGGCCAGCAGAATCCTTTACAAGGACCTCATAATGATCTACATTCTCAACATAATTCCATGCTAATGCAGCACCATTAAGTGTATCTTCATCAGAACCAGCGGTAGTCTTAATGGTAAGTCCTGTAACGGTTGCAGGCTTCTCGTTAATTCCTGTATCCCGTGCATCTACCGTATATGTATATGGATTAGACCACTCACCATAAATCTCTTCGCCCTTCTCATTGTATTTAACGGCACGAACGGAAAGATTATAGGTCTGTCCACTTTCAAATGCAGTAACCGCATTGCCTGTTGCCGGATAAATAACCGGTACTAACACACCATCTACAGTTGTATAGGTAATTAAGTCTTCATCATCAAGGCAGTATGAAGCATAGGATGACTCAGCATACACACCTTTATTATCTACTGTATTAGCAAAATACTCACGTCCGGACGCATCAACAACCTTAATCTGATACTTCGTAGCATTCTCATCCGCATTCCATACTAAGCGATTTTCCTCATAGTCATCATCATATTCATATATTAAGCCGGAAATCTTCTTTAAGCTTGTGTCTTTCTCTGCTTCGTAAGTGAAGGAGAAGGCATCTGTCCAATCGGAATACTGTTTGGTAGTTCCATCTAATTTATAATTGTAGGTACGTACACGAACAGAATATGTCTTGCCACGCTCGAACTTGATTTCCTCAGCCTTGTCAGTGTAATATGTATTACGAACATTGATGTAAGAAGAACCTATTGTAAATGCCTTGCCGTCAACTTCTACTTCATATTCGTAGGCATCATCAATATCATTCCAGGAAACTTCACCATCTTTATACTTCAGGTTTCCTGTCTTCTCTGGTGCTGCCTTCTCAGTGAATGTGGCTGATACTTCATTAGACCATGCGCTGACTAATTTCGCCTCTCCCCATCCAACACAAGCACGAACCTTAATGGTATATGGCTTGCCAACTACAAAGGCTCTTACATCTTTGCCTTCTGCATCCTTTTCCACTTCATAAAAGCCACTGTCGTTCTTCTTGTAAGAATAAGCATAAATGCCGCCTAAATATTGACCATTATTCCATGTATCATAATATTGGCCGCCTTTTTCTGGATCATAGTTCTCAAAATATTCCTTACCATCCGCATCTTTGATAGCGATTTCATATCTTACATCCTGCTGCTGTTCTCCGCTGATGGAAATATAATTATTCTCTACAGAAACGGAAACCTGGTCTGGAGTAACAAGTGCTGCCTTCGTATAGGTTACAGGATCTGACCACTCACCGTATGCTGTTGTATTGTCTTTATTATTGTAGTTTACAGAACGAACGGAAACGGTATAAGTACCACTTTCAAGAGAATCGAACCACTTACGTTTGCCATCCTTGTCTTTCTTATAATCTGCAACACTTCCATCTGCATTCAGCTTATAGCCATATCCAGAAATATTAGAAATGTAATAGGAAAGATATTTCGTTGACTCATAGTCATCCTCTGTTGCCTTATTGTACTCATTAAAATCTTTATCGTAATACACATAACCAGCTTCATCCGTAACCTTAATCTGATAGCTGTCAGCCTTCTGATCTGCATACCAGGTTAACCTATCCGAATCATCCTTGTCAAACGCAACATGACTTACCTTACCAGGTGCTTCTGCATCTGCTGCAATAGTATCAGCTGTGCTTCCATTCACTTCTGCTTCTACTGCTTCGCTGTCGCCGAAGCCATCCTCTGTAACAGCGGCAACTGCACTCTCGTCACCAAAACCATCTGCCTGTACGGCTGCCTCAGCATCTTCACTGACAACCGGGGACTCTGATACGAAATCTCCTCCATCTGTAAAATCTGACGCCAGAAGTGGTGTCGGAGCTGATGTTGCGGTCATTGCAGCTGCAATTGCGATTGCAACAGACTTATTAAGTGTTTTCAAATCTCTCTTCATACATTTCCCTCCATGAATTGAAAATTGATAAGATAAATTTGTTAATCTGTAACAAATCAAATTATATCCTATTACTCAGATTTAGACAAGTGTTTTGTGCGAAATATTTGTATTTTTTACATTAAATTGCAAACATCTCCACATTAGATGTTATTATTCAGATATTTTCTCTATTTTCAGACAATTAATTGTATTCTTTGTTTTTTGGACAATTTTGGTATTTTTACTTATTGTCAGAATTTTTAATCTTTTCCACTTCAGATAAAAGGCTGTTCATTTCATACCGTTTCAATTGCTCCGTCAGTTTGTCTATATAAATATGCAGCCGCAAATCCTCCAGTTCTTCCTCTATTTCGATGTCTCTTTTCATAAGTGCAAGCTGTTCACTTAAATACACCATCTCTTTGTTTGTTTTCAGTGCTTTCAGAGGGCTTCTGCCAATTCCAAGGTTTTCTTTCCAGAAAGTATTCAGTTCCTTTTCTTTCTTTGCCACGCCTTCGCAGTCCTCAATTGCTTCATAGATCGCGTCCAGGGTTTTATATTCTGCTACAAGCGGCGCTGCTGCTGAAGAAACGCCTTTACAGCCTGGAATTCCGTCACCTGGATCCCCGGTGATTGCAAGAAGGACCGGAATCTGTTCCGGATAAACGCCCTCCTCAGAATAGACGATTTCCGGCGTGTACTCAAATACATTAGAAGGAAGGGCTTCATACGCCTCTTTTCCATACAGGCCGTACCCATCCTTCAGTCCTTCCAGCTTATCCCTGGTTACCACTCTCCACATACGGGTATAGGGACTTACCAGCTGGAAATAATCGTGGTCTTTCGTCAGAACATAGGTCTGCAGCTCCGGTCCCTGGAATTTTTCCACAAGGGAAGCCGCATAGTCATCTGCCTCATAGTCCATACTCATAAAAACCGGACAGCCGATTTCTTTTAAAAAATTCTCCATCTGTACAAACTGTTCTTTCAAAGGCTGTGCCGTTTCTTTTCGATTTGCTTTATAGAAATCAGCGCCAAGCTGGGTGCGTCGGAAGGTATCCCTTGTCATATCAAAGGTAAAAGCTACATATTCCGGCTTCACTTTCTTATAAATGCCCAGAAGGGTGCGCAGCATCGTAAACATGGCATTGGTATATTTCCCATCGGAGGTGTGCAGGATTTCAGAATAATGCTTCTCCTTCTCTTCTTCTGTTTTTGCAAAAAGGACGGATTTCGGAAGATTTCCATAGTAGGATGTGGACAGCATAGATGAGCCGTCGATAATTAATAATTTAGGCATGTTCATTCTCCTTCTATAAATAGTCGTTTCATTCAGTATAGCATAATTTTACTCTTTCACAAAAAAATAAAATTTTTTTCAATTTTCGTGTTATTTCTCCCTCTGGTTTGCGTATATATAGTGAAGGGAGCAGAAAATAAAATTATTTCTGATATCCCATTTCTACGTAGAAGTTGAGGAGGTCCTAATGAAAAAAGTAATTTTAATCTTATCCGGTATTGTATTTACTATCCTTACCGGATGCGGGCTGCTTGTTTGCATGATAAGCGGAATTCCAACCTTAGAGCAGCCAGCTGCAACCTTTTATCTGGTGAAGGCGATCTTACTGTCCTTCGGTCTTCCCATACTGGCTTTTGGTTTCTTTTCACACATCTTATGGCTCAGACAGCAACTTGAAAAGAGAGACCAGCTGTTCCGGAATATTCTTGAAGAACTGAAGAAGTCTCACCAATCCGACTACAGTGATTTCCCAGGTGAAGCTTCCGGGAATTCCAGGAAGTTTAAGGATACCATTGCCTGTCTGTTCTGTGCTTTTGCCAAGGATTCATCCCTTAGCAAAGAGGAGCAGAAGGATTTGCTGGATTTCATTGACCAATTTAAGTGAGGAACTTGCATGCTTTCAATCTGTATGAGCATAGCAGGAACAGTACCGATCCTACTTTGTTTGCTGCTATTGCTGATTCAAAGGAAAAACTTTTCTTACCGGCTTGGCCGGAAATTAGTATTACTGAGTCTGGTGGGATATTTATTCCCATTTCAGGTAGTGAAATATCTTATGCCCACGAATGTGCTGGAGGTAACAGATTCTATTGTCAATAATTCAGATTTTATAAAATTTGACAATAAAGAGGCTTTTTCTTATGGCGAAATCTCTGTCTGGATGTCCAACTGGGCTTTTATAATCGGATTATGCTGGCTGCATCTTGTGATCGGATTCTCCATCTATGAGATTATAAAGTACCATTGGCTCACGCGAAAGCTAAAAAGGATTACCGAAATAAGAACTTGTTTCTTACCTGGGATCGGAGATGTGGAATACCGCATTTCTCCTCTGGTTCCGTCACCTTATACAATTGGATTCTTCAGGCCATTTATAATCACTCCCAAAAGCCTTGATGATTCCACATTGTCCGAAATGATCATCCGCCATGAATATTCGCACCTGCGCTGCCATGATTCAGTTGTAAAGTTAATGTGCCTGCTAGCCATTTGCCTCTATTTTTACAACCCGTTAGCACTCCTGACACTATTACTTTACACTGTTTTTTCCGAAAACATTGCAGATGAAGCCGCTACCACCGGATTTTCTCTGGAGGAGCGCAAAGTCTATGCAGCTGCCCTTGTGAATCTTTCTGGAAAAGACAGACAGGTTCCTGTAGTCTGGAAAAACAACTTGTTAGGGGAACGATACACGATAAAAAGGAGAGTGGAATTTATTATGATGGGAAATAGAAAAGCATCTAAAATTGGAACGGTTGCTGCCATAATGGCATCTGTGATCTTAAGCGGAACTACGACGTTTGCATATGCACCGATGCAGACGACGGAGGTAATGGATGATTCTCCTATCAACGAAGAGTTTATCAACTTTAATCATTCTGCAGACACCACGCATTTATTTTCCAATTATGATACGCTCTTCAAATCAGAAGACGGTGACGTAACTCCAGTCGACACTTCTGTTTCCGATTCAAGAGCTATCATATGTACCCATGATTTTGAATCTGGTTATGCAGACAGACATTATTCACAAAGCAATGGCGGTTGTATCGTTAAAACATATACTGCCAAGAAATGCAAAAAGTGCAATCATCTTGTTATTATGGATTATTTGGGTTCTGTCACATACCCAAAATGCCCACACAAATAATTCCGCAGCATTTACATTTAATTTTGTCGGTCATCCATTCCAGAGGATGAAACAACAAGAAAGCATATCAACAAACACAAATAATTCAATTGTAACATTTCCATTATCATGGTCTTTCGCCCAATTCCTCCAAAACAGGGCGAAAGACAATAAGAGCCAGGAACAGGTCTTTCCCCCATTCCCGGCTCTTATTTTTCACTTTTTATCAATTAAAGGACGCCTTTCCCGTACCCTTCAGCTGCCTGTGCACCTTTCGTCTTACAAATACAAAGCATGCCACCTGCATCACAATGGTAATGGCCCAGGATGCCGGATAAGAAATAAATAAGGTATACAAGGATCTGGACTTTGGAAATACAAAAAAGATCCACACAATTCTGGTACCAACGGTACCGATAATGGACAGGATCATAGGCACACCGGAATGTCCCATTCCGCGAAGCGCTCCCGGAAACAGATCCATGATCCCACACAGGAAATATGGCACTGTGGTAATCGAAAGGATCTCCACACCGCAGCGGATAACCTCTGCATCCTCTGTATAAATCTTCAGGATCTGGCCTCCAAATAGGTACGAACCGCAGCCCAGCACAAGGGCAATCACGAAAGACAATATGCCGCAATCCAGCAGCACTCTGTCCATTCGTTTGTATTTTCCAACGCCGTAATTCTGGCTGGTAAAGCTCATGCAGGCCTGGGTAACCGCATTTACAGCAGCATACAAAAACCCCAGAATGTTATTGGCCGCTGTATATCCCGCCATGGCAACAGAGCCAAAGGAATTTACAGATGACTGCAAAAGCACATTGGAAAAATTAATAACCGTACTCTGTATTCCAGCCGGAATGCCCACCTGGAAGATTTGCACCAGATAGTACTTTTTTATGCATAATCTGGAAAAGCGAAGCTGATAGCTGCTATCCGTTACATACAGACACCGCAGCACCAGGAAGCAGGAAATCAGCTGTGAGATCACCGTAGCAATGGCTACCCCTGCCACTCCCATATGCATGACGATCACAAGAAACATATTCAGCAACGCATTGGTCACTCCAGCTACGATCAGGTACATAAGCGGGCGCTTGGTATCTCCCACTGCACGGAGAATTGCCGCGCCGTAATTATAAAGCATAAAAAAGGGCATTCCCAGGAAATAAATCCGCATATACAGCGCAGACTGGTCAATTACATCTGCCGGTGTTCCCATAAGCTCCAACGCAAAGCGGGAAAAAACAAGCCCAAATACAGCCATAAAAAGACCGCTGAGCAAAGCAAATGTCACTGCTGTATGTACAGTCTCACTCATTTCTTTATTTTTGCCTGCTGCAAAAAATCTGGCAGCCAGAACATTCGCTCCAAGAGAAATACCAATAAAAAGGTTAATAAACATATTGATCAGCGCTGTGGTAGAACCTACTGCTGCCAACGCCTGACTGCCTGTGAAACGTCCTACCACAATAATATCCACAGCATTAAACATCAGCTGCAAAATCCCGGAAGCCATAAGCGGAAGCACAAAGGAAACCAGCTTATCCATGATCGTTCCGTTACACATATCAATTTCGTATCTGTTCCTGCTCAATTCTATCTCTCCCTTATCCATCTCAAAAAATCTTAGGAAGCCATTTTTCAAGCACAGAATAAATCACTTCCATATCGATCGGCTTGGAAACAAATCCACTCATTCCGCACTCAGAGGCATGGCGTTTATCCTCCTGAAAAACATTTGCTGTCATGGCGATCACCGGCAGATTCTGCCAATAGGCACGCTTTCCTGCACGGATTTGCCTGGTTGCCTCATAGCCATCCATAACCGGCATCTGGATATCCATGAAAATAAGCTCATAAAAGAACTCTGGCTGCCCACTTAGAAGCTCCAATGCCTCCTGTCCGTTCTTCACAACATCTACAATCAGTCCTTGCTCTGTCAAAAGCTCGTAAGCAATTTCTCTGTTAAGGGCATTATCTTCAACCAGCATGATCCGGTGGCCTTTCAGGAAATCCAGTTTCCTCTCTATTTCCTGTTCTTCTGCTGCCCCGGAAATTTCCCCGATATGAGCAGCATCCTCTTCTGCCAATGGCAGCTCCAGACGTACAACAAAGGTCGTACCTTCCCCCTGTTGGCTCTCCACCTCAATGGTTCCACCCATCTGCGCAATAATAGATCTGGCAATGGACAGCCCCAGCCCGGTTCCCTGGATCACACTGGTCATGCTGTTGTCTTCACGGGTAAAGGGCTCAAATAGCCTCTTCTGAAACGCCTTGGACATACCGATCCCATTGTCCTTTACCACAAAGGTATAGCACCCTTTTCCCGCCACAGAGCTCTTTTCCTGAACCACCTTTACCTGGATCTTACCATTCTCCGGAGTATATTTCACTCCATTAGAAATGAGATTGATCAAAATCTGACGAAGCCTTACCGGGTCTGCTATGACACGATCATCACGGATACCTTCTATATTTATGTGAAAACTCTGCTTCTTCTCCACAGCAGCCGGACGGCATACACCATCCACCATTTCCATGGTCTTCGTCAGATACAAAGCTTCCTCCCGAAGCACCGTATCCCCGCTTTCAATCTTCGACATATCAAGAACTTCATTGATCAGTCCCAGAAGATGTCTGGAGGAATTGTCAATCTTTTGCAGACAATCCAGAATGCGCTCCGGCTCATTCAGATGGTTCATTGCAATCTGTGTCATCCCCAGAATTCCATTCATCGGAGTACGGATATCATGGGACATATTACTAAGGAACACACTTTTCGCCTTGTTCGCCTGTTCTGCGGACCTGTATGCTTCCTTCAGACTGTTCATCAGCTGCTCATTCCGGCTGTGGCTCTCCTGCACATCTGTGGCAATCACAGTCATCATCCTGGGCATGGCATTCTCATCCTCCAGACAGATAAACTGGAAACGAACCCATCGGTATACATTTCTGATCTTCACACGGCCTTCACATTCGTAGCTTCCATCCTGTTCCAGAAATGTATGGGAAAGCTCTGAAAGCTTTATTTTTAAACGTATTTTCTCCCAGTCAGACGGCTCACAATTCTTGGCAAGATACTTCTTTAAGAAATCAGGATAGTAACCATCCGGTATTTTTTCATCCATAAGTCTCTGACTTCCACGGTAAGAAACCTTATATTCACCAGACAGCATATCCACATACAAAATAAGCAGAGAATTCTTAGCGAGAGCCCCAAGCAGCTGACGATTCTCCCGCCCGCTTTTGTGAAGAAAATCAAGGATCATATCTCCGCCATCTGGCTGCTGATCTTTTCGCTCTTCCCACTTGTCAACATCAATCAGAAGATTTCTCTCTTTCGTATTCTGGTCCACAGCCCTGCTATAAATGGAATAACAAGTCCGTATCCTGCCAGGTCCTGTAAGATAGGCCAGGTCTGCCTGCAGCTTCTGATCTTCCTTTATAAGGTCCACAAGCTCCGGACAATAAACAGAACCTTTCCCTGCGGAAAATTCCTCCAACATCTTAGGAAGCTTCTTACTCTGCTTATAGCTTCGACTGACAAAGTCCGTTCCGGCATCCAGACAGTCACTGATGTGTAAAATCTCTATAAGAAAACGGATTCCGGACTTCCTGTTATCAAACTCTGCCGGATAGCCCATCTTTCCATCCCAGGATTTGTGATGCCCCAGAACGGCTTCCCGATATTTACAAAGAGACGGAATATCTTCCAGGAATTTGGCACCGGATGCTGCATGATGGATGATATTCTCCTTCTCTCTTGCAGTAAGCTGTCTGGACTGCTTATTTACAATTGAAGCCAGCTGAATCATTCCAATATCAAGAAGCTGAGCAGCCTGGGATACAAAATCCAGTATATTCTCCTGATTTTCCAGCACTTCTACCACGTTCTCATATCCAAAGGTTCCGATCAGCAATTCAGGCTTTTTCTTGATTACCGTATTTAGGATCCGTCTGGCAAGCTGTTCCACCATTGCACTGTGCAGGGCCGTACTTTCATCTCGGCTTACCATGATCTGCATAAGTAAAAGAGTATTCACCTCATCCTCTGAAGCATATTTCAGAATTTCCCCAAGGGAACGCCAGATCACATCATTCACAAAGTTGTCATTCTCTGTTCTGGACAAACTTCTGATGACGCGGATATAATTGGATACGCAAAACTCCCGGATATCCGATGGTCCATGATATTCATCCTTATATTTCTCCATTAATTCCAGAATCGTAGGCAAATGATTTACCACCACCTGGAAATAACGGCTGTCTGAAAAATCCACCCCGCTCTGGCTGTCCAGGCTGTCATTTTTCATGCTGTACTCACAGAATTTCCTATAGTCCTCCAGCAGCTCCGTACAGGTGATCTTCCCCTGGTAGAACTGACTCAGCCAGTAATTACAGTAAATCTCATCCAGCATTTCGTAAGGGTTGGGATTCTTCTCAAGCTCGCTCTGGTAATATTTCCCCAATACTTTATCCGCACGGGAAAGAAGGGTCTTATCAATCTCATGTTTGGAATATTGAAGTACTGAATTTCCCAGAAGATCGTAATTCAGTTCCTGGATGAGCCCATCAAAATCAAACCGTTCTCCATCCAGAGCACGGATTTTCTCATCATTATAAAACACCAATGCCTCATCAATATAGCGTAATGTATCGCTGGCAGAGCCAAGACTAAAATTCATAATGATAATAGGCAGATTGTAGTAAGAAAAAATGATCCTCTTTCTTACCTCAAAATCCTGGATCTCAAAATAATGGGGTGTAAGTGCCCGCAATCTTTTGAAATATTCCATACCTTTCCTGCCATCTTCGGAGCAAAAGGGACGGTTGTGCATATTTCCCAGAAGATTCAAAGTCCAGATATAAGAATCCAGATCGTTGTTTTTTTGAAAATATCCATCCAGAATTTCCAGGATCTCCAGCATGGCAGGATTATCCTCAAATCCCTCAGAATCCGCTACACGGATCTGATGCAGAAATTCCTCTGCCAATTCATCATCTAATCTGGCCTCTCCTGCCAGAAAGGGACGGATATACAGATTCAAAAGTGCCTCATTCTCAATATAAAGACGACGCATAACTCTGGATTTATTTTTCAGATTCTCCAGCCAGACCTCCTGATCCTCTGCTTCAAGAAGTTCCTCCTGGATCCGGTCCTCCGTTTTTAAATTTTCTTTATATTTTGTATAAAAATGAGTAATATTTTCTCTGGTAATCATTTATCTCCTCATTGAGAATTACGGCTGTGATTTCTCTTTTTGCACTGATACATTCTTTGATCCGCTTCCTTCACCAAATCCGCAATTTTCCCTTCTTTTTCCTGAAAATCCACAATGCCATAAGAAAAACTGATGTGCCGTATTTCCCCGTTCACGGAAAAACAGATTGGCGCAGTCTCCGAAACTTCTTTCATTCGTTCTTCAAGTTCATGCATCTTCATAGAGGATAAGATCAAAAATTCATCACCGGCATACCGATACAGCAGATCTCCTGCATCCATAACACGGCTGATATTTTTTGCAAAGCGTACCAGATAACGGTCACCGTTCTCATGTCCATAACGGTCATTCACCTGCTTCAGATAGTCAAGGTCAAGAAAAGCAAGACTGCCCTCCCGGTGATCCCTTACAAAGCGCCTGCTGTGGCGGTCAAAGGCCGTGCGGTTCAAACAACCGGTAAGCGTATCTCTCTCCAGAGACTCCCTCAGGCGAACGATTCTTAACTCCTCCTTCGCCAGAAGACATACCATCTGATCATAATTCTCTTTCTCATGCTCCAGCGTATTGATATACTGCTTCTCTAATTCAGGTGCCAGCTTCCGGATTTCTTCCTTCTCACTTCTGTATGCAGCAGTACGCATAACCTTATAGATCGGGCAAAAGCTTCCACTGAAATTCATGGCGCTCTTAATATAGGTTCCGATCCGGATGATATCCTCCCAGCGTTCTTCCTCAGCCATTACCTGCAGAAATTCCCCGAAATAGCAGACACAGAAGCTTAACGTATCTCTGGCTCCTTCTCCAGCCTCCATTTTCTTCATATAGGAATTGAATTCCTCTGCGATTACCGACTTATCTGCCTGCTTATGCATACGCAGATACATATCTGTAAATTCCTTCTGAAGCAGGAAAAATTCTTTTCCATCCGCCGGAATATCACTTCTGGACAAAATCTCCTCCGTTCCCCTGGCTGCTGCCTCTGCGCCTTTCAGATCACCCATTCCAAGCATGATATAAACCTTACTGTCGTAATACACCAGCTCATTCAATCGGTCAGATGACCAGAAATCCTCTTTGTGATCACAGGGATCCAGTCTTGAAATATCCATCATTTTTTCCAGGTAGAAATCTGCCTCTTCATAAAGACCGCAGTCAGAAAAAGCCGCTACAATGGTATTGTATACAGATTTCAGCGGTGCTCTTAGGGCATAACCGGAATTGGCATATTTCAGCCCGTATTCCACAATCTTCGGCGGGAAACCAAGGCAAAAATAAAGGCGTACAAGGGCCAGATAAATTCTGGCTTTCTCCTTGGAACGATCCAGATGCAGTCCTGCCTCCCTGCATATTTCAATCATCGGATAGGCATATTCCCGGTAATTGCATACAAAAATCCCATAACAGATCATATAGATCTCATCTATATATGCAGTAAGCTCCGAAACCGTCTTCAGCTCTTCCACACATCCGGCCGTATCCTCTATGCTCCATTTCCTTGATCCTATTTTACTTTTTATTTCCTCTGCTTTATACATATAAGCCCATCTCTCCTGCAAATCGACTATAACCGGAAAAACTGTCCAGACACAATATAAAGATCTCCCTTCATATAATGCCTGGACAGTTACGATACTCTAGAGCGTGTTTGAAAAAGGCTCTAATCCTGCACCCTTGTTCCCATATAGTAAAAGCCCTTACACGTATCAAGGCGTACATTTACGTATTTTCCAAGAAGCTCTGGTGTTCCCGGGAAATGTACCAGCAGATTGTACTGGGTTCTTCCTGTGAAAATCCCCTTCTCCTTACTCTCAGTCTCAACCAGAACCTCCTGAACCTCGCCCTGGAATCTGGAGGAAACCTCTCTTCCCTTATCCTGTACCAGTTTCAGCAAACGGTCAAAACGATCCTTTACCACATCCTCCGGAACCTGGTCTTCCATTTTCGCAGCAGGAGTACCGCTTCTCTTAGAGTAAATAAAGGTAAATGCCGTATCAAAGCAGGATTTCTCAACTACGTCCAGGGTCTCCTGGAAATCCTCTTCTGTTTCTCCCGGGAATCCTACAATAATATCCGTAGTCAGGGAAATATCCGGTACTGCTTTACGGATCTTCTCAACCAGATCAAGATATTTCTCCTTGTCATAGTGGCGGTTCATGATCTTCAGGATACGGCTGCTGCCGGACTGCATAGGCAGATGAAGATGGTGGCATACCTTCTTACTCTTACCCATATATGCAATCAGCTCGTCGGAAAGATCCTTCGGATGGGAAGTCATAAACCGGATTCTCTTAAGACCCGGAATCTGCTCTACCTTCTCCAGAAGCTGGGCAAAGGTCACGGGATTCTTTAATGTCTTTCCATAGGAATTCACGTTCTGTCCAAGAAGCATAACCTCTGTAACGCCGTCAGCTACCAGTGCCTCTATTTCCTTCACAATAGCCTCCGGTTCACGGCTTCTCTCACGTCCTCTTACATAAGGCACAATACAGTAGCTGCAGAAATTATTGCAGCCAAACATAATATTGACGCCGGATTTAAAGGAATAGCTGCGCTCTGTAGGAAGCTCCTCCACAATCTTATCTGTACCCTCCCAGATATCAATAAGCTGGCTGTCACAATTCTCCATTTCGTAGAAAAGCTCTGCAAATTTAAAAATATTATGGGTACCAAATACCAGATTCACAAATGGATAATCCTTCTTGATCTTATCCACAACCTGCTTCTCCTGCATCATACAGCCAAACAGGATGATCTTCATATCCGGATTGGATTTCTTCAGGCTGTGCAGCTTGCCAAGACGTCCGTAAACCTTCAGATTGGCATTCTCGCGGACCGTGCAGGTATTATAAATAACAACATCTGCATCCTCCGTTTCCTGTCTCCGAAATCCGATCTCGTCCATAATTCCTGCCACAACCTCAGACTGCTTCTCATTCATCTGGCAGCCAAAGGTCTGAAGGCAATAGGTAACCGGTCTTCCCAGTTCCTGCTCCCTTATAGCGACCATAGTGGCGAGCTTGGCCATGTAATAATACTGACGTTCTGTGTCCTTCTGCGGCGGTGTTGTGCTTGTATCTATTTTACTGAAGTCAATTTCGTTAAACATGTCTTTTCCCTTTCATAAAAAGAGCCCCTGATCCACGGGGCTGCTCCAATCATTCGTACTCAGTATTTTATCCTATTTACGCTTTTTTGTCCAGTGAAAAGAAATGAAAAAAGCCCCGGAAACCGCCTTAACAGTTCCCGAAGCTTCTTATATAGGGAAAATTACAGTTCTACGTAATGTCCCTCTACTTCACCGTTTACTACATAGTATGCCTTATTCTCTTCTGGTTTAACGTAAACTTTGATATCCTGGATGTCTTCTTCTTTCTTTCCGGTCATTTCCATCCAAGCCTTTTTAATATTTGCTACCACATCCTTGGTAGTAAATTCCTTGCCATTGTACTGAACGAAAACTTCCTCAGCAACAACAGCTGCCTTCTTAGCAGTTCTTCTTACCGGCTTCTTAGCCTCTGCCTTCGGAGCAGCAGCCTTGGTAGTCTTAGCAGTTTCTTTAACAGCCTCTTTAACAGTTTCTTTAACGGTCTCTGCTGCAGCCTTTACAGTCTCTTCAACTGCTTTCACAGTTTCCACAACAGGTGCCTGAACAGCTTCAGCCTTAACCGGCTCAGCCTTTACCTCTGCTGCTGTAGCCTTAACCTCTGCTGCACTCTTAGCTGCCTTCTTAGCTGCCATTGCCTCTGCCTTTTTTGTAGTTCTCTTTGTAGCCATTATAATAGCCTCCTTGACGGTGAAATTATTCTTCGATTTCGTTTCTACGTTAGAATACTACGAATCAGATTTTTTTGCAAGTTTTTGGAAATTTTCCCTTGACAAGCTATTTTTAAGACTTCATAGGTAAATATTCACAAACAAGTCCAGTTAATTTCAGCAATTTCACAGGTGTAAATTCTAAAGCCCAGATATTTTTTATTTTTTTTCACAGTTATCCACAAAAGCAAGGCTATTTTTCTCTGTTTTTTCGTCACCTATTCCGCTTCAAAATCCTAGTTCCTGTTTGAAAAAGGCTCTACAGACCAAGATTCTCAAGGTCATATTTCATATATGAATTTAACCGTTCTTTCAGCTTTTCGTGCTGGGGAAGCATCAGTTCCCGGTCCAGTTCCAGAATCCCGCCTGCTGCATCACTGGCTGCCTTCAACACATCTGCATCCTGATAAATATCCCCGATTCGAAACTCCATCTGGCCACTTTGGCGGATTCCAAACAGGTCACCGGGACCACGAAGCTTCAGGTCTTCTCCTGCAATAAAGAATCCATCGTTGGATTTATTCAGGATTTCCAGCCGCTTCGAGGTCTCCTCTTCCTCATTGCCTTGCATAAAAATACAGTAGGACTGATATTCCCCACGACCAACCCTTCCTCTTAGCTGATGAAGCTGTGCAAGCCCAAACCGTTCTGCATTCTCCACCATCATTACCGTAGCATTTGGCACATTTACCCCTACCTCAACTACAGTAGTAGATACCAGTACCTGGATTTCTCCACTGGCAAACCGCTCCATAATGGCATTTTTTTCTTTGGGCTTCATTTTTCCATGAAGCATTTCCACTGTAATATCTGCCGGGAAAATCTCCTTCAGCTGTGCCGTGTAATCTGTAACATTTTCACCGTCTGCCCCCTCACTTTCTTCCACCATAGGGCAGATCACATACGCCTGACGTCCTTCCCGCACCTGCCTTTCAATAAAGGTGTAGGCCTTCGGACGATAGGAGGTCCCAACCACACAGTTCTTAATAGGGAGACGCATCGCCGGAAGCTCATCAATAATAGAGATATCCAGATCTCCATACACAATGATCGCCAGAGTTCTGGGAATAGGAGTGGCACTCATAACCAGTACATGAGGAGAATTTCCTCTGGTGGTCAATGCTTCTCTTTGCTTTACTCCGAAGCGGTGCTGCTCATCTGTAATCACAAGGCCGAGATTTTCGTATATTACTTTTTCCTGGATCAGGGCATGGGTACCAATGATCACATTGGCCTCCCCGGATTCAATTTCACCATAGATTCTTCTTTTTTCCTTCTGCGTGGTAGAACCAGTTAGAAGGACCGCCCTGCAGGAGGTGATTTCCTGCTCCTCCATCAATCTCATAAAGGCTTCGAAATGCTGATTGGCTAGTACCTCGGTAGGCACCATCAGCGCTGCCTGATAGCCATTCTCCACCGTAAGGACCATAGCCAGAAAGGCCAGAATGGTTTTTCCACTTCCCACATCCCCTTGAACCAGTCTGGACATAAGGGTGTGACTGCAAAGATCTCGCTCAATTTCATGCCAGGCATTTAGCTGGGCTTTTGTAAGATGATACGGAAGCCCTTCTATGATCTGCTCTGTAGTCCACACAGGCTTCATAGGAAAGGCATTGGGCGCTTCTTCTGTTTTCCCCTTTAAGATCTGCACAGCCAGGATAAAAAGCAGAAACTCATCAAACACAAGACGTTTTCTTGCCACAAGAAGCTCCTGCCTGTCTGCCGGAAAATGAATGGCAGATACAGCATAATTGTCATCTGCCAGGTGATAGAATTCTTTTATCTCATCCGGGAGGAATTCTGCCTGAAGCTTCTGTTTCTCCAAGGTCTGATGCATCAGCTTAATAATCAGCTTATTCGTAAGTCCTGCAGTGAGCCCGTATATCGGCTGCATGCTGTGAAGGATCTCGTCATAAGCTGCCGGGGTAAAAATTTCCGGATGTTCCATCTCAAGGCGGCCTTTTTTTCTGGAAACCTTACCACGCAAAATAAAGCAGCTGCCCTTTTTCAGTGTGCTCTTCAAATAGGGAGCATTAAACCAGACCACCGGAAGTCTTCCGGTGGAATCTGCCACAGTAACAGAAATCACCTGAAGGTTGCGGATCTTGTTTGCATAAACTCCAGTTGTGATGGTAGCACGAATAGCAGCCACAGAGTTCTCTTTCAGGGAGCCGATATCCTCCGGTGACTGGTATTCATCATAATTTCTTGGATAATAATGAAGCAGGTCATCGGTTGTGGTAATCCCAAGCTTCTGAAATAATTGTTCTGTTTTCTCACCTACTCCTTTTAGTTCCCGAAGAAGTTCTGCCACTGTTTTTCCTCTCTTTCTGAAAGAAAAGGGACGGAAAGCCCGTCCCTAATGTCCCATGATACCAGGGTCAAAAAACCTTTTGACCCCGACATCATCCCATACTTATTCAACAGAAATAATGTAATAGTAGATTGGCTGACCGCCCATATTTACCTCTACTTCACAGTCCGGATATGCTTCCTCCAGTTCCTCTGCAAGCTTCTGGGCATCCTCCTCATCCGTATCAGCACCATAGTAAATACTGATCACCTCTGAATCCTCATCTACCATTGCTGCCACCATCTCTTTGGCAACATTCTCACGGCCCTTCCCTACTGCAAGGATTCCGTGATCGCCGATTCCCATAATATCGCCCTCATGGATCTCCTTCTCGTCCAGTCTGGTATCACGGACTGCGTAAGTCACCTGTCCGGTCTTCACCATGGATACAGCTTCCATCATGCTTTCCAGATTCTCTTCTCCGGTCATCTCCGGCTGGAAGCTGATCAGCGCTGTAATTCCCTGAGGAATCGTCTTAGTAGGAACGACTACGATTTCCTTATCTTCTGTTAAGTCTCTTGCCTGGTTTGCAGCAAGGACAATATTCTTATTATTCGGGAAAATATAAATTGTATCAGCATTTACCCGATCGATGGCATTCAGCATGTCCTCCGTACTTGGGTTCATGGTCTGACCACCCTCGATAATGTAATCTACATTCAACTCTTTAAACAGTGCAGAAAGTCCCTCACCAACAGAGACACTGATAAAGCCGTATTTCTTACGCTCCTTCGCAGCCTTAGCCTCTGCTTCCTTCTTCTCCTGTTCTTCCTGTTCCTTAGCAAGCTTCTGGGCATCCTTGATCAGCTTCTCCTGATGCTCCTCACGCATATTATCTATCTTCATACGGGAAAGCGCTCCGTAAGTAAGAGCCTTCTCAAATGCCTGACCCGGATGATTGGTGTGTACATGTACCTTCACGATCTCGTCATCGGCTACCAGAACAACGGAGTCACCAATAGACATCAGGAACTCCTTAAAGCTGTGAACCTCTTCCTCCGGGAGCGGATGATCCAGAAGAATAATAAACTCTGTACAATATCCGAACTTAATATCCGCTTCCGCCTGTGGAGAAATCTTCGTAACAGCAGGTGCTGAAGAGGTCTTCTCAAATGCAGAATAGTCGATTTCTTTCCCCAGATAGCCGTCAAATGCTCCGCGGAAAACCTCCAGAAGTCCCTGTCCGCCAGAGTCCACTACTCCGGCTTCCTTCAGAACCGGAAGCATCTCGGGAGTTCGTGCAAGAGTCTTCTCTGCATGTTCGAAAACAGCACGGAAGAAAAGTTCCAGATTCGCGGATTCTTCTGCAATCTCAGCTGCCTTTACCGCCGCTTCTCTCGCTACGGTAAGGATGGTTCCTTCCTTCGGCTTCATAACTGCCTTATATGCAGTCTCCACACCCTTCTCCATAGCTGCTGCGATCACAACAGCATCCATCTTGGTGTGTCCCTTGGTTCCCTTGGTAAAGCCTCTAAGAAGCTGGGAAAGGATAACACCTGAATTTCCTCTGGCTCCACGCAGGGAACCGGAAGAAATAGCTCTGGCAAGTGTCTCCATGTCAGGATCTGTAAGACTGCTTACCTCTGATGCTGCTGACATGATCGTCATTGTCATATTGGTACCCGTATCTCCATCCGGAACCGGGAATACATTCAGCTCGTTGATCCATTCTTTCTTCGCTTCCAGGTTCTTGGCCCCAGCCAGGAACATTCTGGAAAGTATCTTGGCGTCTATGGTCTGTCTATCCACCACAAGTTTCCTCCTCTAATCCTAATCAATTGCACGAACACCTTCTACACAAACATTGATCTTCTCAATCTCCATTCCTGTAAAAGCCTCGACTTTATATTTCACATTATTTACAAGATTATCTGCGATCGTGCTGATGTTCACGCCATATGCTACGATTACGTGAAAATCAAGGCGGATCTTATTATCCTCTGTGATCTTAACATTTATACCGTGCTGCAGGGAATCCCTCCTGAGCAGCTTTACAAGGCCGTCCTTCATGCTGACAGCGGCCATACCGATAATACCGAAACATTCTACTGCAACGCTTCCTGCATAAGTCGCGATTACATCCGTATCAATAATGATCTGGCCAAGGCCGGAATCTATACGTCC
>CAKRRG010000021.1 GCA_934394545.1 uncultured Blautia sp. | reverse complement strand
GCTTCTGAGTGGGAAGTTAAAGCGAAAGATCTTGCAGATCGTTTCGTTAAGAACTTCAAGAAATATGAAGGAAATGAAGCTGGTAAAGCACTTGTTACAGCTGGTCCTCAGGCATAATCATATAAGAAGATATAAGGTCTGCCGTATTTACGGCAGGCCTTTTTATAGTTTGCGCGCCATGGGCGCACTCTAACGGGGTAACAAAGAAGTATATAGCTGAACATATAAATAAAGGATTCTTTGGTTGATTTACTTTTCATAATCCATCACGATTTAAGTGTATTTTTATAAAGCACTTAAGGAGGAGCACAAGGTGAAAAAATTAACTTTGCTCGCTGGATAATGTCGAGATAACACGAAAAAAGTCGAACAAAAGTTCTTTACAAATGTCTCCATATCTTATATACTGTCCATACAGCAACTCAAGTGGAAGGTAATCCGATATTTCTAATATCAGCTTCCATATTTATTTCCAATGCAGACCATTAGCAGTGCACAGCAGGGTCTGTGTTCGTTAGGCATCTCGCCGTTTATTTCAGTGGTAATGATTATTTTGAAAGGACTTTAATATGGACAAAGAGTATGAAGTATTTGTAGAAAGCTTGCGACAGTTTTTGCTAGAACGACTTGGGCTGAATGAGAAGCAGATTTATTTTGAAGAGCAGGATGATGACGGAATGACTCCCAATGGGGATAGACTGTTTGTAGAGTGTAATGCTTGTGCTGCCGGAAAAGAGGTTTGTGGAATTCATACAGAGGAAATGTATGAGGATTATCTGGATGGAGTTTCTCTGGAGCAAATTGCAAAAACAGTGGAAAGCGAAATACGTAAACTGAAGGAAGTCGGATTCTTTGAAAAAACGAAGAATCTGAATAATTATGAAAAGATAAAAGATGACCTGTTTATCCGCCTTTTGAATAGAAAATACCATAAAAGAGAACTGTCCAGGGCTGTATACAGAGTAATCGGAGATATAGCGCTTGTATTATATATGCAAGTGGGAAGTCTGAATGGGCAGATCAGCAGTATGAAAATACGAAGAGAGAATCTGAAAGAATGGGGACTGGATGAAGCAACGGTTTTTGAAGCGGCGCTTCTGAATACTTGTTTCATTTCACCGCCACGAATTTATTTGTGGGAAAAGTTATTACATAATCCAGACTATGAAGGAGAAAGCTTTATAAGCCTAAACAGCGATTTTTGTGTGAAAAAGGATAATGTTGGAAACTGTCTAAGCACTACCAGAAGGACGAATGGAGCTGTTGCCATATTTTTGCCAGGTGTTGCCAAAAGACTGGCGGATTTGTTGGGCACAGACTTTTATATGGTATTTACAAGCATTCATGAGGTGATGATTCATAATGTGGAACGTGCTTACCCAGATGATTTAGAAAGAATTTTAAAAGAGACAATCCGAGAGGCAACGCCAGAGGAGGACTTCCTTACAGATAAGATTTACAGATATAGCAGAGACACAGGGGAATATTTGCTTTACAAGGGTTCTGTTTTTCTTAATCTTGGGAAACCAAGTCCTTGTATAGAAGAGGACTAAAAGAAGAATTAAAAGAAGAACTAAAAGAAACAATAAAAAGGAACTACAGCAGACGTTTGTGTCTGCATGTAGTTCCCAAAAAGATTTCAAGAAATTATATGATGAAAACGTTATCAGCCAAGAATTGCAGAATCGTTGGAGAATTCCTCACCACTTGCTTCCTCAAATTTATCCAGAAGCTGCTTTACGGTAAGCTTTTTCTTTTCTTCTCCCTGGATATCGAGAACGATTTTTCCGTTCATCATCATGATGAGACGGTTGCCGTGAGCAATGGCATCCTTCATATTGTGAGTGATCATCAAGGTAGTGAGGTGATCCCGGTTAACAATTTTATCTGTGATGGCAAGTACCTTGGAAGCTGTTTTTGGATCAAGTGCTGCAGTATGTTCGTCAAGAAGCAGCAGCTTTGGTTTCTGAAGCGTTGCCATCAGAAGAGTAAGCGCTTGTCGCTGACCTCCGGAAAGAAGACCTACTTTGGATGTAAGACGATCCTCAAGTCCAAGATCAAGAATTTTCAGAAGCTCTTTGTATTCCGCACGCTCTGCTTTTGTAATACCTGAGCGGAGAACTCGAGCTTTTCCACGGCGTTTAGCAAGTGCCAGATTCTCTTCAATTCCCATAGTTGCGGCTGTTCCAGTCATAGGATCCTGGAAGACACGACCAAGATATGCAGCTCTTTTATATTCGGAAAGCTTGGTAACATCTGTTCCGTCAATGAGTATCTGGCCTTCATCTACCGGCCATACACCTGCAACTGCATTCAGCATTGTGGATTTTCCAGCTCCGTTTCCACCGATAACGGTGACGAAGTCACCTTCATTTAATTTCAAAGAGAGTCCGTTCAGTGCTACTTTTTCGTTGATGGTTCCCGGATTAAAGGTTTTGTATATATTTTTGATCTCAAGCATTGTTTTTACCTCCACGTTTCGCTGGTTTTGCAAAATATTTTCCCTTCCAGTAAGGTACTGCCAGGAATACGGCAACTACAAGGGCAGACAGCATTTTCAGAAGGTCGGTGTCGATACCCATCCAGATAACTGTCTGGAGAACCAGATAATAAAGGATGGAACCGAAAGCTACAGACAGAAGACGAAGTGCAAAATTGCGGAAAATCCGGCTAAATATTGCTTCGCCAATAATAACAGCTGCAAGTCCGATTACAATGGCGCCACGTCCCATATTTACATCGGAAAAGCCTTGGTACTGAGCAAGAAGTGCACTGGATAAAGCTACCAGTCCGTTGGAAACCATAAGTCCAAGTACTTTGCAGAAGTCCGTGTTGATACCTTGTGCGCGGGACATATTTGGATTGCAGCCGGTAGCACGAAGAGAACAACCCAGCTCAGTTCCGAAGAACCAGTACAGAATCGCAATGATCACAATGATAAACAAAGCGACAATGAGGATGGTATTCTGAGTAATTGGTACATTTTTTATACGACGTAAGGAAATAAGAATGGGGTATTTGTCAACATTAATCGCCTGATTTGCTTTGCCCATGATTTTCAGATTAATGGAGTACAGGGAAAGCTGTGTCAGAATTCCGGCAAGGATAGCAGGAATCCCCATGAAAGTGTGAAAAATACCAGTGATAAGTCCGGCGGCCATACCTGCCAGAACGGCAACTAAAAGGGATACCCATACGTTGTGTCCACTGATCATCATCATAACACAGACAGCACCTCCGGTACACATGGTGCCATCTACGGTCAGATCGGCAATGTCAAGAACACGAAATGTAAGATAGACGCCAATGGCCATAATACCCCAGATAAGACCCTGGGCAGCGGCACCTGGAAGTGCCATAATTAAGTTAGCAATTTGCATGTCTTTATCCTCCTGCATGCGTAAATGTTTTTTGGGGACAAAATGTCCGGTAAAAGTAGTTTCTGTGCATATTTATGCATGAAATATGCTTGAAAATACATTTCCTCTGAAACGACACAAACAGCGAGAGAGGCTTCCCTTCCCGCTGTCTGTGATTATGCTGTCTAGAGCGTGTATGAAAAATCATTCCCGTAAGAAAGCCTTTTTCAGATACGCTCTAAAGCAGCTGAATGTCAAAACTATATAAGAAACTGTTTATTCTGCGTCAGCACCGATTGCAACATAGTCATCAGGAATTTCAATTCCAAGTTCCTCGCAGATGTCTGCATTGTATTCTTTGGTGAAGTTTGGTGCATACTGAATCGGCATTGTGGAGATGTCTTCGCCATCTTTCAGGATTTTAACAGCCATTTCACCAGTTGTTTTTCCAAGGTCGTAGTAGTCAATGGAAAGAGTAGCAACACCACATCCGGAACAAATACCTTCCTCGCCTGTGATTACCGGAATTTTTGCCGGAAGACAGATGTTATTGATCAGTTCAGTATTGGACGCTGCGGTGTTATCTGTTGGTACATAAATTACGTCACTGTCTGCAACTGCATTTGTAACAACAGAAGAAATATCGTTAGAATCTGAGAATGCATAATATTCGCAAGTGTATCCAAGCTCTTCTAAAGCAGCTTTGACAGTGTCCACCTGATACTGTGAGTTAGGTTCAGCAGAACAGTAAAGAAGTCCTACATTCTTAGCATCTGGGAAAAGCTCATTCAGCATAGCTGCCTGCTGGTCAAGTGGGGCAAGGTCGGAAGTACCGGAAATATTGCCGCCTACTGTTCCGTCGAAATCTGTCAGGTCAAGAGCTACACCATACTCTGTAACTGCAGTGCCAAGGATCGGGATATCACTTGTTCCTGCTGCAGCAGCCTGAAGAGATGCAGTTGCATTTGCAAGAATAAGATCTACATTGCTGGAAACGAAATTGTTAATAATGGTACTACAAGTAGCAGAGTCACCCTGTGCGTTCTGCTCATCGAAGGTAACATTTTCTTCACCAAGACCTTCTTTTACAGCATCCATGAATCCCTCTGTGGCTGCGTCAAGTGCCTCGTGCTGAACTAACTGGCAGATACCGATATTATATGTTTTCTGCTCTTCGGCATATACAGTTGCTGTACTTGCAAGACCTGCTGCCATAGCACCGGCCAGAATTACGGATAAAACCTTTCTTTTCATATTATATGTCCTCCTTGAAAAAAAGTATTTTTTCAGTTTAAAGTATTGCCTGCACAAAATAATACCGCTTTAAAGCGTAAAAGTCAAGTTGCTTTTGGTATTTTTTTACATATTCTAATAGAGAAATAATATTTTGAAAGGAAAATTGGCATGCCATATTCGATTATGCTTGATGCAGGGCATGGAGGAAATGATCCGGGGGCAGTGTATAAGGGCCGCAGAGAAAAGGATGATAACCTTGCTCTTACCATGGAAGTTGGAAAAATCTTATCAGAAAATGGAATTGACGTTTTGTATTCAAGAACCTCAGATACTTATAGTTCACCATTTGAAAGGGCCAGATTGGCAAATGAGGCAAAGGTGGATTATTTTATATCTTTTCACAGAAATAGCAGTCCGGAGGCGAATCAGTATAATGGCGTAGAAGTGCTGGTTTATAATAAACGCGGGATTAAATATGAAATGGCTCAGAATATTGTTGGTGCATTGGGAGAATTAGGATTTCGGGAAATTGGAGTTCAGGCAAGACCTGGTCTGGTTGTGCTTCGAAAGACTAGAATGCCGGCTTTGTTGATAGAGACTGGTTTTATAAATTCAGACGAAGATAATAAGCTTTATGAAGATAAAAAGGCTGAAATTGCACAAGCTATTGCAGGAGCAATTCTGGGAACCTTGGATCAGCAGAAAGGGGAAGAACCTACGTATTATCGCGTACAGACAGGCGCCTTTTGCAAGAGGGAAAATGCAGACAAAATGCTATATATGCTTCAGGAAAAAGGCTATCCGGCATATATTTTGCAGGATGGAGATTTTTATAAGGTTCAGGTGGGAGCTTTTTTGCAGCTGGACAATGCCATTCATATGGAACAACAGCTGCGGGATAATGGTTATAATACTCTCATAGTGACTAAGTAGAAATATGGAAATTGGTTTTTTATTATAGAAAAGAGTGCGCAAAAACGATATAATGTAAAAATATAGAAATAAATTCTAAAAAGAACGACACATTAAAAACCATAAAAATAAACCAGCAGAAACGTTTCTTATAGAAAAGAGGATAAAAAGTGAATTACTCAGAATTTCTGAAACAGGCAGAGGATTTTGTATTTGTTGAAAATCAACCAGAGAAGGCAGATGTTATTTTTGTCCCGGGAAATGGTTATCCGGAGATGGCAGAAAGAGCAGCTCGTTTATATAAAGAAGGATATGCTCCTTATATTTTGCCTAGTGGAAAGTACAGTATTACCTTGGGAAAATTCGTGGGAGTGCAATCAAAGAAGGAGAAATACAGCGGAGATTATGAGACAGAATGGGAATTCCTGAAAACAGTTCTTTCAAAAAACGGAGTACCTGAAAGTGCTGTTTTACGGGAAAATCAGGCGACCTTTACTTATGAAAATGCTATTTTTTCCAGACAGGTGACAGACCTTCATAAAATTCAGGTAAACAAGGCAATTCTGTGTTGTAAAACCTACCATGCCAGAAGATCTCAGATGTATTACCAGCTGTTATATCCGGAAACGAAGATTTTGGTCTGTCCGGCCTGCCCGGATGGAATCACTAAGGAAAACTGGCGCAATACAGAGTCTGGTGTGGAGGCTGTCACTGGGGAAATAGATCGGATTATAAAACAATTCTGTCTGATGTTAGGCAATAGAGGCGTTATTGAAAAATGATGGATCGGAAGAGAAAATGACAATGAAAACCTGGAGTGTCAAAAGGTCAAAAATCCTCTTGCAAGCGAGCTTGCATCGGCTTTTTGACCTTTTGATCCTGGTATCATCTTATAGGTGATGCCGGCTTAAGCTTCTGTGTCCTTCTCTGCATCGTGGTGCTCTGGCAGCCAGATATGTACCAGCTCAATGCGATTTTTATCAAGCTCATCTACAACAAGATGCATGCCGTTTTCCAGAGTAACAGATTCGCCTTCCCTTGGAAGACAGTCCAGCTGTTCAATTATATAACCTCCAACAGAATCGTAGTCATCAGATTCAAGATGGGTTCCCAGGGCTTCGTTCACGTCATCAAGCTTGGCTGATCCAAGTACGATATATTCTCGTCCAGGCTGAATTTCACGAATTGGTTCTTCTTCATCCTCATCGTATTCATCTCGTATCTCACCAACGATTTCCTCCAGAAGATCCTCCAGAGTAACAAGTCCGGCTGTGGAACCATACTCATCTAATACGATGGCAAGATTTACGGAAGCTTTACGCATTTCCATCATAAGATCTGTAGTACGCTTGTATTCGTAAGTAAAATACGGTTCACGAAGAATTTTACGGATAGAGAATTGCTCTTTCTCCGGATAGAGAAGAAGATCCTTAATGTTGATTATTCCGATTACGTTATCTGTGTTATCTTCATAAACAGGAAAACGTGTATGCATATCTTCCTTGAAAATATCGATAAGTTCTTGATATGTGGAATTCACGTCAATAAAGGTCATGTCAATTCTGGGAATCATGACATCCTTGGCAGCAGAATCACCGAAATCAAACACATTATAGATCATCTGTTTCTCTTCACGTTCAATGACACCATTTTCCTGTCCCGCATTTACCATAGAACGAAGCTCATGCTCAGTAATCGTATCTCTTTTTGCATTGGGGTCAATGCGAAGAAGGAAAAGAATACCACCTGCCAGTTTTTCTACAATGTAAATAATCGGGGTCAGCATTGTCATAAGTGCATAAATCGGTCTGGCATAAGAGAGTGCAAGTTCATCTGCCTTTAATGTAGCAATCGTCTTCGGGGTGATTTCACCGAAGAGAAGAACCAGCAAGGTCATAATACCAGTAGCTACACCTATGTACACACTTCCAAATACCTTCATAGTAAAAGTAGTAGCAAGGGAAGAAGCTGCAATATTTACGATGTTGTTTCCAATCAGAATAGTGCTGAGCATTTTTCCTGAATTGGAAATAACCTTCTCCAGTGTAATAGCTCGCTTATTTCCCTGCTCAGCCAGAGAATGGATACGAATGCGGTTAGCAGCTGTCATGGATGTTTCCGCAGAAGAAAAGAAGGCGGACAACAGCACCAGAAACAGTATGGTGGCCGCCTGTATAGGGACACTTGAATCCAAACTATATTCACTCCTTTTTCATAAATGTTTTAAGAAGAATATACATGATTTGGTGTAAAAATGCAAGAAAAAGCATTACATTCGTGAAGGAATGGAAAGAGAGTAGAATCAGAAGAAAAAAATGGAATTTGGGGGTGTCGGAAAAAGCATAATTGTGCTATAATTCGTATGTTAAAAAACAAAATAAATTATTACGAAACATTTACAAAACAATAAAGATTTGATATAGTGTACGTTGAGGATACTAAAAATCTGACTTAAATTCGTTTTGCTGTAGCTATTTACAGGCTGTTTTTTATGAGAAAGTCTGTGTGAAGTAGTGAACAGTAACATTTAATATATATTACTACAGAGGTGCCAGAATGAAGAAGAAAAAGAACATTGTGTACAGAAAAAGTGTTTCATTACTTGCAGCGGCTGCAATGACTGCAGTTCTTATGACCGGACAGATTTATCCGGCTATTGCATGGGGGCAGAATATAGAGAACAGACTTGAGGAATCCAGTCTGATACCAGAGAATATAACAATTGATGAGCCAGTGGCACTTTCTGAGGTGGAATTGCCAAAGAGTGATTACGGTACTCTTTCCTGGGAGGATGATTCTTATGTTCCGGATAAGAGAGTACAATCCTGCCAAGTAGTATTTAAACCGGCAGCAGATGTAGATCTTTCTTATCTTTCTGGTTGGGATGCGGAAAAAAAGGTAGTAAAGGGTAAGATAACATTGGTTGTCAGCAGCCTGGAAGATGACAACAAGGGAAATCAAGAATCGGGCACAGAGAATAATGAGAATTCTGACAGTGAAGATTCTGCAGCAATTCCGGTAGATAACGTGACTCCATCTGTTAGTCCGGAAGAAATAAAAACCGAAGAAGATACAACTGGTGAAGAGAAGACAACCGGTGAAGAGGCGCCTGCAGGCGAAGAAGATGAGAAAAATGATCCAGGCACAGATGAGGATAATGGATTATCCGGTGATATATTAGAAGAGTATATTGCAGATCCTGCTGCAGAAGAGGAAAAGAAAGAAGAAAACGGCAGTGATGTTGTTTCTGATAAGAAAGAGGATACCTCTGATAATAAAACTGCAGATAATAAAATTGTGGATAATAATGTTTCTGGGGAAACGGATGTAAATACACCTCAGCCTGCGGAGGAGACTTTCGCAGATACTCAGACAACGGAAGATACCGGGAAGCTGAACGAGTTTTTTGGTGCAGCAATGCCCGGGGCCACCGTTCTTGATGGCGAAGATGCTTCAGAGAAAAAGAATTCTACGGAAAGTGATTCAACGGAAATTGATTCTACGGAAAGCGACCAGAAGAATATCTTTGATAATCCGTTAGATTTTTCAGCGGAAGATACCAGATCTTCTGTAGCAGAAGAGAATCTGACAGAAGAGGAACAGGAGGCAAGAGCAGCAGAAAATCACAACTGTGATGGCATTTCGGTTTCTGGTATTGATCTTCCTTGGTACGTGCAGTTTCAGGTTACCAGTGGAGATGATCATGAATTTAAAAATGAAGACAAGGCGACTATTTTCCAATCCTATGAATTTAGACTATGGGATCTGAAGAATAATACAGAATATGAAATTCCTGATGGGCAGTATGTAAGTGTAACAATTCCTGTTAAAGAGGGATATGAATATTCTATTGAACATCTTCTTGACAATGGTGCCACGGAGACGATTGTTCCCAGTGTTAATGGAAGTACTATGATATTCAGCACCCATTCCTTTAGTCCATTTGGAATTGCAGGCTTCCGTCCGTTGGTGGGGGAAGATATTGCAAATGGGGCATATGATGATAAAAATACACCGACTCCTACACCTACAGTTACCATAAGCGGAACGCCGACGCCATCTCCGGCGGTTACAGGAGCGGCTGCAGACGGAAATGTCTCTACCCCTGGAACTACGGGTGGTGCTAATGGAACTACAGGTGATGCTAATGGAACTACGGGTAGTACTAATGGAACTGCAGGTGGCATTAATGGAACTACATCTGGCACAGGAACGGTGGGAACTGAAGGTTCTTCAGGAACTGGTACAGGAACTGGAACTGGTACAGAATCTGGAACCAGTACAGGAGCTGATACGAATGGAACCAGTACGGCTTTGGCTGGTACAGCTTCCAATGAGAGTGCGGGACAAAGCCAGAACATAAATAATAGTCAAGGTCAGATGGCAGATAGCAGCCAGAATCAGACTTCAAATGCGGTAAAAACTGGTGATAACACGGTGATTCTTCCATTTGTGATACTTGTACTGGCAGCAGCTGCTGTGATCATTATTGTGCTCATTGTCCGTAAGAAAAAAGAAAAATAAAATGATGTGAATAATAAGACCGGTCCTTCCATATATTGCATATGGGAGGGCTGCTTTTTATGAAAGTGAAAGCTGTTTTAAAATCATTACTTTTTTCTTACGCAGTAACCGGGCTGTTGCTTTTGGTTTTAGCATTTTTCCTATTTCAGTTTGATTTGGGAGAAAAACCTGTATCTGCAGGAATTGTAGCAGTATATGTTTTGTCCTGTCTTCTCGGTGGTTTTATGACGGGAAAACTTTTGCGGAAAGATAAATATTTATGGGGGATTCTGGTTGGGCTTTTTTATTATTTGCTGCTGTTGAGTGTATCCTTTGTAGTTAAGGGAAGGTGGGATATGAGCCTGTTGCACGCAGTGACAACCTTCTTTTTGTGCCTGGGCGGAGGAACTCTTGGAGGTATGCTTTCTTAGGGAAAAATATATCATATCAGTAAAAAATGCTTTAAAAATAAAAAAAAATGTGATATACTAGGCAAAGATTATATACATAAGGAGGCTAATACTATGCAGCATATCAAAACATTAAATACAAAGAATCTGCAGAACACTGTAAAGAAAGGCGGATGTGGCGAGTGCCAGACATCATGTCAGTCCGCATGCAAGACATCCTGTACAGTAGGAAACCAGAGCTGCGAGAATAAATAAGCGAAGCAACTGGGAATAATAAGCAGCGGTGTAAAAGCCGCTGCTTATTCATGCAATAGGAATAATGAAAGGATATATTAACATGAGTCTGATTCACCGTTATCAGAACAATGGCTATAACATCGTGCTGGATATCAACAGCGGATGTATCCATGTTGTGGACAAGGTAACTTATGAAGTTCTTCCTTACATAGAAGAAGGCCTTGACGCAGCAGCCATTGTAGGAAAACTGGGAGATCAGTTTTCAGAAGAAGATATTAAGACATCTGTGGCAGAATGTGAAAAACTGAAAGCCGATGGGATGCTTTTTACGAAAGATGTTTATGAGAATGCGATTGACGCATTTACTAAGAACCGCCAGACAGTGGTGAAAGCTCTTTGTCTGCACATTGCCCATGATTGTAATCTTGCCTGTCGTTACTGCTTTGCAGAAGAGGGAGAGTATCATGGAAGACGAGCTCTCATGTCTTTTGAGGTAGGTAAGAAGGCACTGGATTTCCTGATCGTCAATTCAGGTTCCAGACACAATCTGGAGGTGGATTTCTTCGGTGGCGAGCCACTTATGAACTGGCAGGTGGTGAAAGACCTGGTAGCATATGGCCGCGAGCAGGAGAAGATACACAATAAGAAATTCCGTTTTACCCTTACGACTAATGGCGTTCTTCTGAACGACGAGGTGATGGAATTCTGTAATAAAGAGATGGGAAATGTGGTCCTCAGTATTGATGGCCGTAAGGAGGTTCATGATTTTATGCGTCCGTTCCGTAAGGGGGCAGGGAGCTATGACCTGATCATGCCCAAGTTCCAGAAGTTTGCAGAATCCCGCAATCAGGACAAGTATTATGTAAGAGGAACCTTTACTCATCATAATCTTGATTTTTCACAGGATGTACTTCACCTTGCGGATCTTGGATTCAAGCAGATTTCCGTAGAACCTGTAGTGGCAGATCCGGCTGAGGAGTATGCACTTCGCGAAGAAGATTTGCCGAAGATCATGGAAGAATATGACCTTCTTGCGAAAGAGATGATAAAGCGTGAGAAAGAAGGCAAAGGTTTTAATTTCTTCCATTTTATGATCGACCTTACAGGCGGTCCCTGTGTATACAAAAGACTTTCCGGATGTGGAAGCGGTACGGAATATCTTGCGGTAACTCCATGGGGGGATTTCTACCCATGCCACCAGTTTGTTGGTGAAGAAGAATATCTGATGGGAAATGTGGATGAGGGAATCACAAGACCTGACATCCAGAATGAATTTGGATGCTGCAATGTTTACACCAAGCCGGCCTGCAAGGAATGCTTTGCAAGATTCTACTGCAGTGGTGGATGTGCAGCAAACGGGTATCATGCCCACAAGGATATTAGAAGCAATTATGAAATCGGATGCGAGCTCCAGAGGAAGCGTGTGGAGTGCGCCATCATGATAAAAGCCGCACTGGCAGAAGACTGATAGCACTTCGCCAGCTGCGAAGATTTCTGTCAGCCCTGCTTTTGCGAAAACCAAAAAAGAAGGGACAGAACAATGAAAAAATCAAGAGGTATCTTAGTCCTGATCCTGACTGCCATCATTACCGTGTTCTTCTGCTATACGGCTGCTGTGGGCATTGGTCCTACAGGAACCGGTTCTATGAAGAATATTAAGACCGGACTTGATCTGGCTGGTGGTGTCAGCATTACATATCAGGCAAAAGACAGTAACCCAAGCAGTGAAGACATGAGCGATACTGTGTACAAGCTGCAGAAACGTGTTGAACAGTACAGCACAGAAGCACAGGTATATCAGGAAGGCTCTGACCGTATCAATGTAGAGATTCCTGGCGTAACAGATGCCAATGCCATTCTGGAAGAACTTGGACAGCCAGGTTCCCTGTGCTTTATTACACAGCAGGATGAGGATGGAAATGCAAACTTCCAGGCAGATTCCAACAGTGAAACCGGATACTCCCTGGCAAGAAGCCTGGATGAGATCCGTGAAGCTGGCTCTGTAGTTCTGGAAGGTACAGATGTGGCAGATGCTACAGGTGGTGCAGTCCAGCAGCAGAATTCCAGCAGCAGAGAGTACGTGGTAGATCTGACTCTTACAGATGAAGGAAAGACAAAATTTGCAGAGGCAACTCAGAACAATGTTGGAAAACAGATCGCCATTATCTATGATAACGGCGTATTAAGTGCTCCAAGAGTAAACGAAGCCATCACAGGTGGTAAGGCACAGATCAGTGGTATGGAAAGTGTTGAGAGAGCACAGGAACTTGCTTCCTACATCCGTATCGGATCCCTGAGCCTTGAGCTTACAGAGCTTCGTTCCAGCGTTGTAGCTGCACAGCTTGGTGAGGAAGCAATTTCCACCAGCCTTATTGCAGGTCTGATCGGTTTGATCATCGTAATTCTGTTTATGATCATCGCTTATCGTGTACCTGGTGCGGTTGCAGGCTTTTCCTTGATTTTCTACACAGCGACCATTCTGCTTACCTTAAATGCATTCGACATTACCCTTACGCTTCCGGGTATTGCAGGTATCATCCTTGGTATTGGTATGGCAGTGGATGCAAACGTTATTATTTATGCACGTATCCGTGAGGAGATTGGTGCAGGCTCTACGGTAAGAGCCTCCATTAAAGCTGGTTTCTCCAAGGCTTTTTCTGCAATCTTTGATGGAAACATAACTACCCTGATCGCAGCATTCGTGCTGATGTGGCTTGGTACAGGTTCTGTTAAAGGTTTTGCATATACACTGGCTCTTGGTATTGTGATTTCCATGTTTACAGCTTTGGTATTCTCCAGACTTGTAATTAATGCATTATATGCAGTAGGAGTCCGTGATGAGAAATTCTATGGAAAGACCGAAGAGAAGAAAGTTATCAATTTTGTTGGAAAGAGAAGATTTTGTTTCACCCTTTCCATTATCCTGATCCTGGCAGGACCGGCTACTATGCTGCTCCACAGTGCTACAGGCGGAAAAGCCCTGAACTACAGTCTTGAGTTCTCAGGCGGTACTTCCACAAACGTTACCTTCAATGAAGATATGGATATTAAAACCATTGATTCTGAGGTTACACCTGTTGTAGAAGAGGTTACAGGAGACAAGAATGTACAGCCTACTAAGGTAGTAGGAACCAACCAGGTTATCATCAAGACTCGTTCCTTGAACCTTGATGAGCGTGAAGCGCTGAATAAGGCACTTGTTGAGAAATTTGGTGTAGACGAATCCTTGATCCAGGCAGAGAGCATTTCCTCTACGGTCAGCAACGAGATGAGAAGAGATGCAGTAGTAGCTGTTTTTGTTGCAACTGTTTTCATGCTTCTTTATATCTGGTTCCGTTTCAAGGATATCCGTTTTGCAGGCAGTGCAGTACTTGCACTTCTCCATGACGTGCTGGTTGTCCTCACATTCTATGCGATTTCCAGAATTTCCGTAGGAAATACCTTTATCGCTTGTATGTTGACGATCGTTGGTTATTCAATTAACGCTACAATTGTTATCTTTGACCGTATCCGTGAGAATCTCCATGGAAGCAAGCGTATGGATGACATCGAAAATGTAGTAAATAAGAGTATTACACAGACACTTACAAGAAGTATTTATACTTCTCTTACAACCTTTATCATGGTAGCAGTTCTCTATGTTATGGGAGTTTCTTCTATCCGTGAGTTTGCAGCTCCTTTGATGGTAGGTATTATCTGCGGTGCTTATTCTTCTGTATGCATTACCGGAGCTTTATGGCTGGTAATGAAGAAGAAAATTGGCGGTGGACAGGCAGAAGCTGTAAAAGCTACAGCTGGTGCCACGCCGGCGAAGCAGACTGTTTCAGGGGCAAAGGCACCAAGTGCATCCGTTTCCAATGGACAGGCTCAGCCGAAGAAGAAAAATCGTAAGAGAGTCCAGGAGCGTCTTGCAGCCCAGGAGGCAGCAAAGAATGCTGGTACGGATACTTCTGAAGAAGAAAAATAAACCTGCTTGAAAGCAGGAAATCGTAAGCCGGAACAGGTGCAAAGCATTTGTCCCGGCTTGCTTTTTGCAGAAATTCATATTAAAATTGTCTGGTGTGAAAAAGAAATGAATTGGAAGCAGGAGACAGAGCATGGAAAAATGGGTAGTAACGGCGAAAAAAGCAGATTTCCAGGAAATCAGCAGGAAATATGGAATTGATCCGGTAATTGCCAGAATCATCCGAAACAGAGATATAACAGAGGATGCAGCAATTGATCAGTATCTGAACGGAACCTTGGCGGACATTCCATCATGGAAAAGCCTGAAGGATATTGAGAAAGCAGTGAATATTATTTCTGAAAAAATAGATCAGGGATCCAGAATGCGGATTATTGGGGATTATGATATTGATGGTGTGACTGCTACATACATTCTTTTAAAGGGCTTTAAAAGGCTGGGAGCTAACGTGGATACATATATTCCAGACCGTATTGCAGATGGTTATGGAATTCATGATCATCTGATCCAGCGGGCAAAGGATGACGGGATTGACCTTATTGTTACCTGCGATAACGGTATTTCGGCAGTTGACCAGATTGCTTTTGCAAATAGCCTTGGAATGACGGTTGTGGTAACAGACCACCATGAGATTCCTTTTGAAGATACAGAAAAGGGAAGAACTTATAAGCTCCCTGCGGCAGCCGCCATTATTAATCCCAAGCAGCCGGACTGCGCATATCCAAGTAAAAATATCTGTGGTGCAGTAGTTGCAATGAAGCTTGTTTATGCTCTTTACGAAAGATATGGGATCCCGGAAAAAGAGAAAGAAGAGTATCTGGAACCAGCTGCTATTGCTACGGTTGGTGATATCATGGATCTTCAGGGAGAAAATCGTATTTTGGTAAAAGAGGGACTTGCCCGTCTTCCTTATACAAAAAATAAAGGCCTGAAGGCGTTGATACGAGCCATTGGTCTGGAAAATCAGAATATAAGCTCGTATGATATCGGATTTCGTCTGGGACCCTGTATTAATGCAAGTGGAAGGCTGGACACTGCGATGCGTTCATTAGCACTTCTGCAGTGTGAGGATGAGGAAGAAGCAGCCAGACTTGCAAATGATCTGAAGACATTAAATGACAGCCGCAAGGCTTTGACAGAGCAGGGAACGGAAACTGCCTATAAGCTGATCGAGGAAAGTGATTTAAAAAATGATAAGGTAATGGTCGTGTTTTTGCCGGAATGTCATGAAAGCCTTGCCGGAATCATTGCAGGAAGAATCCGTGAAAAATATCACAAGCCAGCCTTTGTCCTTACAAGAGGGGAGAAATCCGTGAAGGGGAGTGGCAGATCTACAGAAAGCTATTCCATGTACGAGGAGCTTGTAAAGTGTGACAGTCTGTTGCTGCAATATGGCGGTCATCCTATGGCGGCAGGACTTTCCATTGCAGAAGAAAATGTGGACGCCTTCCGTCGTCAGCTTAATGAGAATTGTACCCTGACAGAGGAGGATCTGATTCCCAAAATCGTTATTGATGTACCGATGCCTATCTCCTATATAAATGATCACTTGATCCGTCAGCTTTCTGTTCTGGAGCCTTTTGGAAAAGGCAACGGAAAACCTCTTTTTGCCCAGAAAAATCTTCGTGTTTTAAAAGTGGGAATTTATGGAAAGAATCAGAATACGGTGAAACTGCAGCTGATGGATGATTCTGGAGCAGTAATGGACGGCCTCTACTGGGGCGAGGCAAAAGAATTTGCAGAGTTTGCAAGGAACCATGAGACGATTTCTGTGACCTATTATCCCAGGATTAACTCTTATATGGGCAGAGAGTCTCTGCAAATTGTCATACAAAATTACTGTTAATAAGCGAATAATCATGTAAAACCACGAAAAATGCAGTATTTCCAGTGTGTGTGTCGGTTTTACGTTGATTCCGAATATGAAAAGTGTTATACTAAAAAATAATTATGATGCCAGGGGTGGCTGCTGCTTTTCCCCGGAACATCTGTTTATTTAGGAGGCAATTATGAAAAAAATAGAAGAATATGTAAGAAGCATACCGGATTTTCCGGAACCAGGCATTATTTTCAGGGATGTTACAAGTATCCTCCAGGATGCAGACGGATTGAAGCTTGCAATTGATTCCATGCAGGCCTGCCTGAAGGATGTAGACGTGGATGTTGTGGTAGGTACAGAATCCCGTGGATTTATTTTCGGAATGCCAATTGCCTATAATCTTCATAAGCCATTTGTTCCGGTTCGTAAGAAGGGGAAGCTTCCATGTGAGACTATTTCAGCAAGCTATGACCTGGAGTATGGAAAGGCAGAGATTGAGATCCATAAGGATGCTATCAAGCCTGGACAGAAGGTTGTTATTATTGATGACCTGATCGCCACAGGAGGTACTGTAGAGGCCGCTGCGAAGCTGATCGAGCAGCTTGGCGGTGAAGTTGTGAAAATTGTTTTCCTTATGGAACTGGCCGGCCTTGAGGGCCGTAAGAAGCTTGAGAAATATAATGTTGCCTCTGTGATTCGTTACGAGGGAAAATAAAGAATGTGTTAGTTTTATCAGATAACACAGATACTATTCATACAGGCAGGTGAAAATTATGGCTGAAATCATTGATAAGAAGGGCAGTGAGCCGGAAGTGTCGAAGGAAGATAGGGAGAAACTGGAATCTGTGAAGAAAGCAGATGCAGCAGTAAAATCCATGCACGACTTTACAAGCCCGGAAGTATTATATAATGAGCTGATTGCCAGCATAAAGAAATATCACCCTTCTACGGACATAACCATGATCCAGAAGGCATATGAGACTGCAAGGGAAGCCCATAAGGATCAGAAACGGAAGTCCGGAGAGCCTTATATTATTCATCCTTTGTGTGTAGCTATTATTCTGGCTGATCTGGAATTGGATAAAGAGACGATTGTAGCAGGACTTCTTCATGATGCGGTAGAGGATACCTGGATGACCTGTGATGAGATCACCAGGGAATTTGGCCCTGAGGTTGCCCTTCTGGTAGATGGAGTGACTAAGATAGGACAGCTGTCTTATTCTAAGGACAAGGTGGAACTGCAGGCAGAGAGTCTTCGTAAGATGTTTCTTGCTATGGCGAAGGATATCCGTGTTATTCTGATCAAGCTGGCGGACCGTCTTCACAATATGCGGACTCTTCAGTATATGACTCCTGAGAAGCAGAAGGAGAAGGCAAGAGAGACCATGGACATCTATGCACCTATTGCACAGCGTCTTGGTATTTCCAAGATCAAGGTGGAACTGGATGACCTTTCCCTAAAATATCTGAAGCCAGAAGTGTATTATGATCTGGTTGAGAAGGTTGCTCTCCGAAAGAGTGTCCGTGAAGAATTTGTAGGAAATATTGTTAAGACAGTGAAGCAGCATATGGTGGAGGCCGGGATCAAGGCACAGGTCGATGGCCGTGTTAAGCATTTCTTCAGCATTTATAAGAAGATGGTGAATCAGAATAAGACGATCGACCAGATTTATGACTTGTTTGCAGTGCGTATTCTGGTAGATACAGTGAAGGACTGTTATGCTGCATTGGGTGTGATCCATGAGATGTATAAGCCTATTCCGGGGCGTTTTAAGGATTATATTGCAATGCCGAAGCCCAATATGTATCAGTCACTGCATACTACCCTGATCGGACCAAATGGCCAGCCCTTTGAAATCCAGATCAGAACCTTCGAGATGCATAAGACCGCTGAATATGGTATTGCAGCACACTGGAAGTATAAAGAAGCCTCTGATGGTAAGAACTCCTCAGGCAACCGTGAGGAGGAGAAGCTGAACTGGCTGCGTCAGATTCTGGAATGGCAGAGGGACATGTCTGATAATAAGGAATTTATGAGCCTTCTGAAAAACGATCTGGATCTTTTTGCAGACAGTGTCTACTGCTTTACTCCACAGGGAGATGTAAAAACACTTCCAAACGGCTCGACTCCGATCGATTTTGCATACAGTGTTCACAGTGCTGTGGGAAATAAGATGGTAGGCGCTCGTGTAAATGGTAAGCTGGTTCCCATTGAATATCGGATCCAGAATGGTGACCGTATCGAGATCATCACTTCCCAGAATTCTCAGGGCCCAAGCCGTGACTGGCTGAAGGTGGTGAAGAGTACCCAGGCCAGAAATAAGATCAATCAGTGGTTTAAGAAAGAACTGAAGGAAGACAATATTCAGAAGGGTAAGGAAATGCTTGCCCAGTATGCTAAGAGCAAAGGTTTCAAATTCGCTAATTACACCAAGCCTCAGTATCTGGACGCAGTCCTTCGCAAATACGGTTTCCGTGACTGGGATTCTGTACTTGCAGCTATTGGACATGGCGGCCTGAAAGAGGGGCAGGTATTCAATAAACTGGTAGAGGCTTACGATAAGGAAAATAAAAAGAACCTTACCGATGAGCAGATTCTGGAAGCTGCGGCAGAAAGCCAGGATAAGAAGCATCATATTAAGAGCAAGAGCGGTATTGTAGTCCGTGGAATCCATGATGTGGCAGTGCGTTTTTCTAAATGCTGCAATCCGATCCCTGGTGATGAGATTGTTGGATATGTCACAAGAGGACGAGGAGTTACGATTCATCGAACAGACTGCGTGAATGTAATGAATATGTCGGAAATGGACAGAAGCCGTCTTCTGGAGGCTGAATGGCAGGAGCCGGAAGTGAAACAGGAAGAACATTACATGGCTGAGATTAATGTATATGCCAATAACCGTACCGGTCTCCTGGTGGATATTTCCAAGATATTTACAGAGCGTAAGATCGATATCCGTAATATTAACTGCCGTACCAATAAGCAGGAGAAGGCTACCATTTCTGTAAGCTTCAATGTAAGCTGCAAGGATGAACTGAATTCACTTATTGAGAAAATCCGTCAGCTGGAGAGCGTTATTGATGTGGAGAGAACGACAGGCTGATTCGGATAAACAGAATGGCACAATAATTGCCATGAAAGGATAACATATGGATAAACTTGAATTACAGCAGATGGTTCTTGGTCCTGTGTATACCAATTGCTATTTCTTGAAAAACAAAGAAACAAAAGAGGTGCTGATCGTGGATCCGGCAGATTCATCGAAGCGGATCTTTCAGAAGGTAGAGGACATGGGTGCGAAGCCGGCAGGGATTCTTCTTACGCACGGCCATTTCGATCATATTATGGCAGTACAGGAAGTGAAAGCAAAGTATCAGATTCCGGTTTATGCCTGCCGTCAGGAAGCAGAAATGCTTCGTGAGCCGTCTGTGAATATGACTGATCGCATGCATAAGCCATGCTCCATTTGCCCGGATGTATTTCTGGATGACCTTCAGGTATTCGAAGCAGCAGGATTTATCATTCAGATGCTTCATACTCCTGGACATACGAAGGGAAGCTGTTGTTATTATCTGAAGGAGGAAGGCGTTCTTTTCAGCGGCGACACGTTATTCTGTGGCTCTGTTGGAAGAACTGATTTTCCGGGGGGCAGTGCCCATGAGATCAGGGAGAGCCTGCACAAGTTGTTAAGTTCTCTTCCGGATAATACAGATGTTTATCCGGGACATGACACATCTACAACAATTGGCTATGAAAAGAGGTACAATCCATTTGTGTAAAATAGGAATCCTGCTGCTTGACAGGGATTTCGAGCATGATATATATGAATTAATAAAAGCATTTTATCCGGAAGGAGATATCCACAGCCTCTATGTGAAGGACGAAGAGGAGTACGATATCTTCTTTACTGTGGAAAAAGAAAATGATGATTTTGTTATAAAATATAATACAAAGGATCATAAAGGAACTGCTTGTGCCCAGATGATCCAGAGTATGGATGCAGCTTCAGGGGATGCACATCAGCTTCGAAAGGCAAACAAGGACAGTCTGAAATATGCATTATATAAGGTTCTGGTGAAGCTTACAGGCAGAACACTTCCCTGGGGAAATCTTACGGGAATCCGTCCGGCCAAGCTTGCTATGGGGATGATCGAGAGCGGTATGAAAAATACTGAGATCGCGCAGGTAATGCGTGACCATTATCTGGTAAGCGCGAAGAAGACAGCTCTTGCCATCACAATCGCAAACCGGGAACGGGCACTTCTTCAGGATATTGATTATGAGCATGGTTACAGTTTGTATGTGGGAATTCCATTTTGTCCAAGCATCTGTCTGTACTGTTCCTTCAGTTCCTATCCTCTGAAGCTCTGGGCAAAGAGGGTAGACGAATATCTGGATGCTTTGTGCCTGGAAATTCGTGAGACTGCCAGAATGATGAAGAATTACAAACTGGATACCATTTACATCGGGGGAGGAACACCTACCACATTAGAGCCCTATCAGCTTCGAAGACTTCTGGATCAGCTTGGAGAATCCTTTGGATTTGACGGCCTTGTAGAATTTACCATTGAGGCAGGAAGACCAGATAGTATTACAAGAGAGAAACTGGAAACGATCAGGGAGTTTCCTGTGACCAGGATTTCTGTAAACCCTCAGACGATGAATCAGGAGACACTGGAAATTATCGGAAGACGTCATACTGTGGCACAGACCATAGAAGCGTTCCATCTTGCCAGAGAACTGGATTATAACAATATTAACATGGATCTTATTGTGGGACTGCCAGGTGAAGATATTTCCAAGGTGAAATACACATTGGAGAAAGTAAAAGAACTTTCTCCTGACAGCCTTACTGTTCATTCTCTGGCGGTAAAGCGTGCAGCCCGTCTGAATATGTTTAAGGATAAATACCAGGAGATGACATTTGAGAATAACCAGGAAATCATGGATCTGACACAGCAGACAGCCTATTCCATGGAAATGGGACCTTATTATCTGTATCGTCAGAAGAACATGAAGGGAAATTTTGAAAATGTTGGCTATGCGAAGGTTGACAAAGCCGGGATTTACAATATACTGATTATGGAAGAAAAACAGCCTATTATTGCTCTTGGAGCAGGCGGTTCTTCCAAGCTGGTCTTTGACCATGGAAAACGAATCGAGAGGGTGGAGAATGTAAAGGATGTTACCAGTTACATCGCCCGTATTGATGAGATGATTGAAAGAAAGCGAACCGGAATTGGAACCTGGTTGTAGGAGGGAGGAGACATTCTTGGAAAAGCTTTCCAGTGACCAATCAGAAATATCCGACAGACTTCTGGAATTTGATCTGTCAGCAGAGCTGAAGCATGGAATTGCAGTTAGCAATCTGGCTTACGCCTTAGGGCAGGAGCTTGGACTTCCTCATAAGCAGTGCTATGATCTTGCAATCGCAGGAATGCTTCATGACATCGGAAAGCTGAAGCTGAGAAGCTACATTAATGGACAGGAGAATAATCCTCTGGTGATCGAGGAATTAAAATATGTCCGCATGCATTCCAAACTTGGCTATGAAGAGCTGAAGAATCAGGGTTATTCGGATTTTGTTTTAGAGAGCATTCTTTATCATCATGAAAATTACGATGGGAGTGGATACCCGTCCAATCTGTCGGGAAAAGACATTCCTATAGGTGCCAGGATCCTTCGGGTTTGTGACGTATTCTGTGCACTAAGTCAGGATCGTTCCTACCGCAAGGCTTTTGATAAGCGCACTGTAATAGAAGTGATGATAGATGAAATAAAGAACTTTGATCTGGAGATATTTCTTGCATTTCAAAGAGTAGTACACACCAGACAAACTGGTTAATATAAGGAGGACCCATGGCATTAAAGAAGAAGCCGGTTACCGGCATGAAGGATATTTTACCAAAAGAGATGGAAATCCGTAACTATGTTACGGGACTGATCCGTGAGACATACGGTTCCTTTGGATTTACATCCATTGAGACTCCAGGAGTGGAGCACATTGAGAACCTGTGCAGTAAGCAGGGCGGAGATAATGAGAAGCTTATTTTTAAGATTCTGAAAAGAGGCGAGAAGCTGAAATTAGACCAGGCAAAAGAGGAAGCAGATCTTGTGGATTCCGGTCTTCGTTATGATCTTACGGTTCCTCTTTCCAGATATTACTCCAATAACGCAAACGAACTGCCTGGACCATTTAAGGCCCTTCAGATGGGATATGTATGGAGAGCTGACCGCCCGCAGCGAGGACGTTTCCGTCAGTTTATGCAGTGTGATATTGATATTTTAGGTGAGCCTACTTACATGGCAGAGATTGAATTGGTACTTGCCACTACAACTCTTCTTGGAAAGCTGGATTTCCATAATTTTACCATCCGTATCAATGACCGCCGCATCCTGAAGGCAATGGCAGAGTACAGTGGATTCCCCAAGGAGAGCTTTGATACTGTATTTATCATTCTCGATAAGATGGATAAAATCGGTCTTGAGGGCGTAGCCAAGGAATTGGAAGAGGAAGGCTTTGGAAAAGAGAGCATTGATACCTATCTTGCCATGTTCCAGGAAATCAGTTCTGATATCCAGGGAGTAAGATATTGTAAAGAGAAGCTTGCAGATGTTCTGGATGAGCAGATCGCAGCAGATCTTGAAACCATTATTTCTACAGTAGAAGCTGTGAAAACGGCTGATTTTAAGATGGCATTTGATCCAACCCTGGTTCGTGGTATGTCTTATTATACAGGTCCGATTTTCGAAATTTCCATGGATGAATTTGGAGGCAGTGTTGGAGGCGGCGGACGCTATGATGAAATGATCGGTAAATTTACAGGAAACAATACAAGCGCATGTGGATTTTCCATAGGATTTGAGCGCATTGTTATGCTTCTTCTTGAGAGAGGATATCAGATTCCTACAGCGAAAGCGAAGAAGGCATATCTTGTTGAGAAGAAAATGCCGGCAGAGAAGCTGATTGAGATTTTCCGTCAGGCAGAAGAAGAGAGAAAGACAGGAATTCAGGTCAACATTTCCGTTATGAAGAAGAATAAAAAATTCCAGAAGGACCAGATGGCAGCAGAAGGCTATACTGAGTTTGTAGAGTTTTTTAATAGATAAAAGGAGGCACCTTAAAATGGCTGAAAGTATGCAGGGACTGCACAGAACCTGTCGGTGTGCAGAAGTAACCACACAGATGACAGGCAGCGAAGTAACCCTTATGGGATGGGTTCAGAAAGCGAGAGATAAAGGAGGAATCATTTTCGTAGATTTACGTGACCGCAGTGGTATTATGCAGCTGATCTTCGAGAATGGCTCTATTGATGAGGAAGGCTTTGCCAAGGCTGGTAAGCTTAGAAGTGAGTTTGTAATTGCGGTTACCGGAACCGTTGAGAAGCGTGGCGGTGCCGTAAATGAGAATCTGGCAACAGGTGAGATTGAAGTAAGGGCAAAATCACTTCGCGTTCTTTCTGAGGCAGAAGTTCCGCCTTTCCCAGTAGAAGAGAATAGCAAGACAAAAGAGGATGTACGTCTGAAATACCGTTATCTTGATCTGAGACGTCCGGATCTTCAGAGAAATCTGATCCTGAAGAGCCGTGTAATGCAGCTTACAAGATCCTTCTTTACAAATGAAGGTTTTCTGGAGATTGAGACTCCTATGCTTGGAAAGAGTACTCCTGAGGGAGCAAGAGATTATCTTGTACCTTCCCGTGTACATCCTGGCTGCTTCTATGGACTGCCACAGTCACCGCAGCTGTACAAACAGCTTCTCATGTGCTCTGGCTATGACAGATACATCCAGATTGCAAGATGCTTCCGTGATGAGGATCTTCGTGCGGACCGTCAGCCGGAATTCACACAGATCGATATGGAGCTTTCCTTCGTAGATGTTGATGACGTAATTGATGTAAACGAAAGATACCTTTCCTACCTGTTTAAAGAAGTTCTTGATATTGATGTGAAGCTTCCAATCGAGAGAATTACATGGCAGGAAGCTATGGATCGTTTTGGTTCTGATAAGCCGGATATGCGATTTGGCATGGAACTTCATGATGTAAGTGATATTGTGAAGAATTGTGGTTTCTCAGTATTTACAGGTGCTCTTGAAAATGGCGGAAGCGTTCGCGGTATTAATGCAGAAGGCCAGGGAAGCATGCCTCGTAAGAAGATTGATAAGCTGGTAGAGTTTGCCAAGGGATATGGTGCAAAAGGTCTGGCATATATTGCAATCGCTGAAGATGGAACCAGAAAATCTTCCTTTGCCAAATTTATGACAGATGAAGAGATGGATGCTCTTGTTGCTGCTATGGATGGTAAAGCAGGTGACCTGCTTCTGTTTGCAGCCGATAAGAAGAAACTGGTTTACGATGTTCTTGGTGCACTTCGTCTGGAGCTTGCAAAACAGATGGAGCTTCTTGATAAGAATGAGTATCGTTTCGTATGGGTAACGGAGTTCCCGCTTCTTGAGTGGAATGAGGAAGAGAATCGTTTCACAGCGATGCATCATCCATTTACAATGCCTATGGATGAGGATATCCCGCTTCTTGATACGGATCCGGGTGCAGTTCGTGCGAAGGCTTATGATATCGTACTTAATGGTAACGAAATCGGTGGTGGTAGTGTTCGTATCCATCAGGATGATATTCAGGAGAGAATGTTTAAAGAGCTTGGATTTACTCCGGAAGCTGCCCATGAGCAGTTTGGATTCCTTCTGGATGCATTTAAATATGGGGTACCGCCGCATGCAGGACTAGCTTATGGCCTTGACCGTCTGGTTATGCTTATTTCTAAGGTTGACAGCATACGTGACGTAATTGCATTCCCGAAGGTAAAGGATGCCTCCTGTCTGATGACCCAGGCACCGCAGCGTGTAAGCGATGCACAGCTTGATGAACTGGGACTTGAGGTTGAGAAGGAAGCAGAAGAAGCAGAAGAATAATAGAGCAATAAAAAGCGCCTCTGTATATGAATATGATATACAGGGGCGTAATTATTTTCTCAGTCAGCACTTTCCTGTGCATCCTCTACAGGACTGGAGCTTAAGTTGCCAAACAGAGCTTTTCCGAACACAGTACCTGCGTCCTCCAGTTTCCAGGAAGCGCCATCATTGATCAGTGTAAAGGTGGTTTCCACTGTTTTTGTGGCAGTGTTTTCTTCAATATGATCCAGAAGCATACGGTAAGATTTTTCGTAACGCTTCTGTGAACCATCAATAACCGCATCAACGGAAGCCAGATAAGTATCCAGTTCCTTTTGATAATTTTCCAGAATGGTGTCACTGTCGAAGGTGGTAATGCTCACGGAGACAGTAGCCGTGTAGCCGGAAACCGATGTCAGGTCAATGGAATAATCAAAAGAGGTATGTACTTGTTTTACCAGTGCTTCAGCTAGTTTTATCTTAGCCGGATCTTCTGTACGAAGAATGGAATCCGCATTCAGATAATTGCCCAGCTCATCCGTGGACATATTTTTCAGGGTATCAAGATAAATTAAGAGCGTGTCTTCCGGGGATAAAATATCCGGATCTGTAAGATCATTCATAAGACCGCCGACAAGGTCATTTTCCAACGTGTTAGTGCGCTGTATTTCCCAATGTATCTCGCCATCTGAATCAATAGCATTTAAAGAGATGGTGCAGTTACGTTCTACAGTCTGGTATTTGGTATTCTTAAGCAGTTCATCCAGAATCAGATAACGATCCTCAAGAGAGATGGTCTGCCCATCCTCTTCCTCTGAGGAAGCAGCCAGGGAAATCTCATGCTTTAGCTGTTCTTTGGAAAAATCTTCAGCAAGTGCATGAGCATCCAGAGTGATCAGCCTGAGATCAGCCTGCGCGGATTGCTTGTCCTTATCAACGTTAACATCCAGAATCTTATAGTCAAAGTCCTGGAAAAAGAGAGAAAAGACTTCTTCGATATCAGAAGAATTAGCAATATCTCTGGTATCACCAGGGAAAAGCTCCTGGTAGGAGATGTATTTCTGTGTGGTAGTGGAATCCAGATTCTTAAGCAGATCCAGTTCCTGTTTGACTGCTGCCTCTATCTTCTTCTCTTCTTTACCAGTGCATCCGCACAATAAAAAGCAGCAGAAAAGTAAAAGAAGAGGAAGCAGAAATTTAACTGACTTCATACAGGTTTCTTTCCTTTCAAGTTATTAAGCAAAATGCTTATAAAGTGTGCTTATTATACCATTTTTTGGTGCAAAAGTCAAAAAACCATAAAACTTAGACGATATTTCTAAAAAAAGAATGAAAAAATTGTGAAAATTGTATTGTTGGGTTAGAACGCTTTATTTTTTTAATGGAATCTGCTATTATTAACAGGAAAAATGCAGATGACAGAGAAGGAATCTTATCTGTTATAATTGCACAAGTAATAATAGAAATGCATTGAGTTATCGTACAGGAGGTAACCATGAAGAAAAAAGGTATTGTCATCGGCGGGCTGATCATTCTTGCAGGAGCAGCAGGTGCCGGTGGATGGTATTATTATAAAGAGAATTATGCGGATTCCGCATCTGCATCCGGTGAGACTGCTTATGTGACGAAGATCAGTACACTTCTTGGAGAGGATTCGGGAGTGCTGAATCGTTTTGCTGGTGTGGTAGAACCACAGGAAACTGTGAAGGTAAATATTGAGAATAACCGAACTGTTACAGAGGTAAAGGTGAAGGTTGGCGATGAGGTGAAGAAGGGACAGCTGCTTTTCGAGTATGATCTGAGCAGCATTCAGGATAGCCTTAAAGAAGCACAGCTGGCTCTTGACAGACTGAAGAACGAAGCTCTAAGCCTTAATGAGCAGATAGCAACTCTTGAGAAAGAGAAGAAGAAGGCCAATAAGAACAATCAGCTTTCTTATACCATTGAGATTGAGACAAACAAGATGAACCTGAAGAAGAATGAGTATGATCAGGTGAGTAAGCAGGCTGAAATTGATAAGCTGCAGGCAGCCACTACGAATACGGAGGTGCGTAGTGAGATTGATGGTGTTATCCAGAAGATTGATACCAGTAAGCTTGGAAGTGAGGATGGAGATACTCTGGATGACAGCATGGGTGCAGATTACGGAAGCGATTCTTCAGATAATTCATTTATTACGATTCTTAGCACAGGAGCTTATCGTATTAAAGGTCAGGTGAACGAGCAGAATCGTAATACAGTGGTTCCGGGATCCGCCGTTATTGTCCGTTCCAGAGTGGATGAGAACCAGATCTGGCATGGAACTATGGGGGCTGTGGACGAGCAGAATTCTACGAACAGCAGTAGCAGTAATTCCTATTGGGGAATGTCCAGCAGTGATGATACTACAAATTCCAGTACCTATCCTTTCTATGTAACTCTGGATTCTTCAGAGGGACTTATGCTGGGACAGCATGTATATATAGAAATGGATGAAGGTCAGGAGGAACAGAAGACCGGTATCTGGCTTGGTGATTATTACATTGTAGATGCAGATACAGAAAATCCATATGTATGGGCAGTGGATACCAAGGGCAGACTGGAGAAGAGGTCTGTTGTTCTTGGTCAGCATGACGATAATCTTTCGGAATATGAAATTGCAGATGGTCTTACGGAAGATGACAGCATTGCATTCCCATCCGAAAGCCTTGTAGAAGGAATGAGCACCAAGGATGTGTCTGAGATGACTGAGGAAGATATGGAAGCTCTTGATATGGACAGCAATCTGGGTGACAGTGAATACCAGGATGGTGACCTCATGGAGCCTATGGGCGGAGATTATTCCAGCGCAGATTTTGAAACAGGTGTATCAGATGAAAGTATGGATGCTGCTATAGATGGAGAGTCTTCAGAGGATTTTTCATATGATTTTGATAATGAGGATTTTTCTGATGAAGAGTTTAATGAAGACGATTCTACTCTGGACGATTCCGAAGATTATATAGATGAGGATATTGATGGCGAGGGACAGTATGGCGCTGATGATACGGAGGCAGCAGGATGATACTTGAGCTGAAGGGAATATATAAAGATTATCAGCAGGGGAAAATGACAGTCCCTGTTTTGAAGGATGTGAATTTTTCCATGGAGGAGGGTGAATATGTTGCTATTATGGGGCCTTCCGGTTCTGGTAAATCTACATTGATGAATATAATCGGTTGTCTGGATCAGGCAACGAAGGGGACTTTTTTCCTGGATGGACAGGATATCAGTAAGTGTTCAGAGAATGAGATGTCTGATATCCGTCTGAATAAGATCGGATTTGTATTTCAGAGCTTTCATCTTCTGCCAAGGCAGACTGCCATTTCGAATGTGGAGATGCCGTTGAATTATGCGCACGTACCGAAGAAGGAGCGAAGAGAACGGGCATTTGCAGCGCTTGACAGGGTTGGACTTGCAGACCGGGTGGATTTTCGTCCCAACCAGCTTTCCGGAGGTCAGATGCAGCGAGTGGCCATTGCACGTGCTATTGTAAATAACCCAAGACTTCTTCTGGCAGATGAGCCTACCGGTGCTTTGGATAGCAAGTCTGGAAAGCAGGTTATGGAGCTGTTTCAGAAGCTGAATGAGGAAGGTGTTTCCGTTCTTATGATCACACATGATCCGGAGATTGCAGCACATGCCAAAAGAGTGGTTATGATCCGTGATGGTGAGCTGCAGGAAAAGAGGTGATCCAATGGGAAAAGCGAAGAAAATAGTGATAGGTGTTGTGGTGACTGCTCTTGTGGGAACCGGTATCGGTGGCGGACTGATGTATGTGCAGAAGGGAAGCCAGAAGGAAGTTTTGGTGGCAAGTGTCAGTGAGCTTGCTGGTGAACGATATGATTCGGATACCACCTTAAGTGGAAATGTATATGCTAATGCAACCCAGAGAATTTCCGTGGATAAGGATATGATCATTGAGGAAATTTATGTAAGCAAAGGTGAAGAAGTAAAGCCTGGGGATAAGCTGATTTCTTTTGATATGACGCTTGTGGAGATGGAGCTGAATATTGCCAAGCTGAAGCTTCAGAAACAGCAGCAGGATCTGGCACGGGCTAAGAAGCGTCTTACCAGCCTTCAAAACGGAGGCCCCATACTGGAGTCAGATTCATCCTCTGCAGATAATATCGTTGATTCCGAAAGTGATGATTACACAGATGATGATAGTGATGAGTCTTTAGGAGATGATGAATTATCATCTGCAGTGACGGCCTCTGATCATTATCTTGCAGCTGTCCTGCATCCAATGCTTTTGGCAGCGGTTACAGAAGGCTTTGCAGATGCTGCGGAAGCAGACGATACGGAAACAGATGATACAGAAACAACCGATACAGAAACGGCAGATGAGTCTGAAGAAGCAGATTCAGATCCGGGAACAGCTTCTGGCTTTTATGAAGAGTCGAACGATGGCGGATTCAGTAGTGATATTTCAAATTCCAATTCCGGTCAGAATGGATTTACAGATGGAAATAGTTCTGGTTCAATAAGTGATACCATTGGAAATAATGGATTTGTAGATGGAGAGGAGCCATTTTACCTGACTTTGGATTATGATACAGAGCCATATCAGGGAAATGGAACCAAAGAAGATCCATATCTATATCTTTGCTCCAGCGCCAAAGGGAAGATCAATGTAACAGGAGCTTTTCTGAATAAGATGGCAGGTTATAATGCAGACGGAACCATTCTTCTGCATCCCGGTGGATATTGGTATTTGCTGGAGTTCCACCAGGGGGATGCTATTGCAGATTATACCAACAGGAAGGATTCCTGCACAGGCTATTATCTGATAGATGGAAACATGCTTTCGAATCCGGTTGATCGTTTTTCTGAAATGGATTTTACTCTTGAAGGCGCGATGCAATATGATAAAGGTGATGAAGAGCCGGATATTCCGGGTGACGGTGGCAGTGGCGGAGGCAGTTCATCCCTGTCTCGTAAGGAGGCCATTAAGATCCAGAAGAATCGGATCGCCAGTCTGGAACTGGACATTCAGGAGAGTGAGATTAAGATCAGCAAGCTTCAGAAGAAAGCGGACAGAAAGCTGATTACCAGTAAACTGGATGGTATTGTGACCACAGTGGGAGATGCTGCTACAGGTACGAACTCTGAGGCTGATGCATTCATGATCATTAAGAGTAAGGACGGTTATTATGTACAGGGAACTGTCAGTGAGCTTATGCTGGATCAGGTAAAGGAAGGAACCTTATTAAATTGCAATTCCTATGGAGAAAACGGTTATTTGAATTTTGAAGCAGAGGTGATTCAGGTTTCCGATTATGCAGTAGATGGAGACAGCTCCTACTATTACTACGGAGACAGTAATCCTAATGTATCCTCCTATAATTTCACTGCGAAGATCACAGACGATACAGTTCAGGTAAGCGTAGGTGACTGGGTGGATATTCAGCTGGAGCAGCAGGCACAAAGTTCAGACGGGATTGTGCTTTCCAAGGCGTTTGTCCGTACGGAAGATGGCGTAAGTTACGTATATAAGGACGATAATGGAGTGCTGAAGAAACAGATCGTAAAGGTAAAAGAGAATGTAAACGGTGGCGCTTATGTGCTGATAAGCAGTGGATTGTCTATGGATGACAAGATCGCATTCCCTTATTCGAAATCGATTAAAGAAGGTATGAAGACAAAGGAGGGATCACTGGATGCATTTATGGGATATGATTCCACAACTTACGGTGGTCTTGGTTAAGGAGGGATTTCATGTTTGAAAATATACGTCTGGCATTCCAGGGAATCTGGTCACATAAGATGAGATCTTTCCTTACTATGCTGGGTATCATTATTGGTATTGCGTCTATTATTGCCATTGTCTCCACAATTAAAGGAACCAGTGAGCAGATCAAGGATAACCTGATCGGTTCAGGCAATAATACGGTAAATATCACGTTATCACAGGGTGACAGTGCTTACAGCATGGATTATTATGGAGACAGCTCATCGGTTTCCACACCGCTTCTGAGCCAGAGCCTGAAGGATGAAGTGCTGAAAACAGACCATGTGAAAAATGCAACTTTTTTCTACAGCAGAACAGATTATAACAGCAGTGTTTATTATGAGAACAGCAGCTTTTCAGGGGGTAAGGTATACGGTATTGATATGAACTATCTGGATACCTGTGGCTATCAGGTGCGTTCCGGAAGAGGATTTGTGCAGGCTGATTACGATAACTTCCGCAAGGTTGCTCTCATAGACAGTTATGCGGCAGATACCATGTTCCCGGGAGACAGCCCGGTGGGGAAAATTATCGAGATTGGTTCAGAACCGTACACAGTGGTTGGCGTTGTCCGTCAGTCTACAGATAGTCTTCCTAATATGGATACGCCCAGCGACTTTGATAATTATTATGAGAGTGTGATCGGAACGGTCATGATCCCAAACAAATGCTGGCCTATTTCCTATAAGTTTGATGAGCCGGAGAATGCCATTATCAGAGTGGATAGCACAGACAATATGAGCGAGACCGGTTCTGTTGTGGCGAAGATCCTGAATAAGTCCATCAGCAGCGGTACCAGTGGAACCAGCAGCTTCAAGTACAAAGCAGATGATGTTATGGAGAGAGTAAAGAACCTTCAGGATCTAAGCGAGAGTACCAATTCCCAGTTGATCTGGATCGCAAGTATTTCTCTTCTTGTAGGTGGCATTGGTGTTATGAACATCATGCTGGTATCTGTAACAGAGCGTACCAAGGAGATCGGTCTTAAGAAAGCAATCGGTGCAAGGAAAAAAGTCATTCTGGGACAGTTCCTTACAGAGGCAGCGGTACTTACCAGTGTGGGCGGTATTATTGGAGTGGTACTTGGAATCGGACTTTCCAAGATCGTATCCAAGGTGGCAGGCTCGCCTACTGCGATCAGCGTTTCTGCGATTGTAGGTTCTGTAGTATTTTCCATGCTGATCGGTATTATCTTCGGTCTGCTTCCTTCTGTGAAAGCAGCCAACCTGAATCCAATCGATGCACTTAGAAGTGAATAATTGTTAATATTGTTATAAAAATGAACAGCCGGAAGCGCAAATATGATGATTTGTGCAGATGGCTGTTCTTTTTGTCTGAAGATATGTTATAATATGATGATGTTTAGAGATTACATAGAGATTCCTTTGGTAAGGTTACTGCATACCAATGGAAGGAGAACTTTAATATGCAAAAATATAAAAAACGGAAACAGTTTCTGTCTGTTTCCACAGCAGTATGTCTGAGCATTGCAGGAGTCGGAAGCCTGGTGGGCTGCGGAAGTATTGATGAAGGAAAGGACAAGGCAGATTCCGTGGAATCCAAAGCAATGGGAAGGTATCTGGAAAATGAACTGGCTGTGCCGGAAGGCTGTATGGAGATTGTGGATTTGCAGGTTATGAAAGAGGGAAGCCTGAAATTGCTTGCAAGAAACAGTGACTATGAATTGATGCTCTATCAGTCCTCTGACAAAGGCAAGACCTGGGTGGAAGGGAAGAAGGTTTCCGGTCTTTTTGGTGTGGAAGGGGAGTCCATTTATAAAGCTGCGCTTGGGAGAGACGGAAGTGTTCTGGTTGGCGTGTATATAGAATCTGAAGATGAGAACAGCATGGGAAGTATGGACTATTATTATTGTCCCGCTGATGGTGAAGGAAAGAAGGTTGAAATCGGAGAAGCTTTGGATGAAACCATGGCCTGGAGTATAGATATTGGGGAAAATGGCAATCTGTTTTTGCAGATTTCAGGAAATGGAATCTGGGAAATCAATCCTGTTGACGGGGCTGTGGTTCACGAGTATGAGAAAGGAAAATCCACAGATTATATGTGTGTGACTTCAGAGTATCTGATCGTGATTGCAGATGGAGATGTGCATTATTATGAGGTGGCTTCCGGTAAGCCGGCAAGTGGAGGCGATGCACTGACTACGCAGCTGAAAAAGACTCCTGCAAATCTGGAATTTGGAAATTCCTCCGGCACTGCTTTGCTGTTTTTGGATGGTGATGAGAAAAACACCATATTCTATGTGGATCAGACTGGTTTATACCGCTATGCATTTGGCGGCAATGTAATCGAGCAGGTGATTGATGGAAGCCTGAATTCCATAAGCTCTTCGAATAAGGCATTTAACTGTATGGCAATGGATTCGGAAGGCGTATTTTACATTGGGGAAATTGATTACAGCTCCGGTTTAAATAATGGAAGGCTGGTTTCTTATAAGTATTCTGCAGATACTCCAACCGTACCGGATACAGAGCTCACCATATATTCCTTGGAAGAGAATTCCGGTATTCGACAGGCAGTTGTTATGTTTCAGAAGAAATATCCGGATATTTATCTCACATTGGAAACCGGAATGTCCGGAAACGATGGTGTAACACGTACGGATGCGTTAAAAACACTGAATACGGAGATTATGGCAGGAAAAGGACCGGATATTCTGATCCTGGACGGAATTTCTTCCGAAACCTATGTAGAACAGGGAATGCTGGAGGATTTAAGTGGAATTCTGAAAGAGGCAGGATTATTGGACAACATAGAATGCGCTTATACAAAAGAAGATGGAAGCATCTATGAGATGCCGGTGAAATTTGGAATTCCTATGATAGAGGGAAATAAGGAGGATGTGCAGGCAGTGACAGATCTGGCTTCTCTTGCTGATGTGCTCACGAAGCACAAGGATGAATATGGACTGACTTCAGAAAATATCTATAAACTGCCCTTGCTTTATTCCATGTATCCACAGGCACTTCTGGAAAAACTGGCAGACAACAGTTCCGCAGCATGGATGAAGGCAGATGGAACTCTGGATGAAGAAAAAATCAAGGAATTTCTGGAGCAGTCTGAAAGGATTTGTCAGGCTGGAAAGGATGCTATGGATGAATTAAAGGCTGCCTATCCACAGGCTTTTGATGACAGTGAACAGCCGGTATATGAAAGAGCTGGCAGTATTTCGGGAGAAACTGCCGTGCTGCTTTCCCGAAACTGTGAATTTGCTTTAGGTGATATTTTTTCGCCTTTGGATTTTGCATTTGTAAATTCTATGGCAGAGATAGATACTTCCTTGTCCTATGCACTTTGGAATGGGCAGATTGCAAATTGTTTCATTCCGGTCAACCGAATCGGAATCAGCTCCAGAGCTTCCCAGAAAGCTGCTGCTGAGAAATTCGTGGGATATTTATTTTCAGAGGAAGGACAGATGCTTTCCAGAGAAGATGGTTTCCCTGTAGTGGAAGCTGTTTACAATGGAGGGGATTATTGGAATCAGGGAGAGGTTGGAAACGTGTTAGTTACTGGCGGTAGCAGTAACAGCGAGAATGGTCAGGAATTGGTATACAGTATAAAAGTTCCGTCCACTGATAAGGTAAATGATTTAAAACAGCTTGGAAAAATGCTTACAACTCCGGTTTTGGATAATGCAATCATTACCAGTGCTGTCTGTGAAAACGGAGTGCGTTACCTGAATGGGGAAATCAGTCTTGATGAGGCTGCGAATGCAGTCATGCAGCAGGTGAACCTGTATCTGGCAGAATAGAAGGAGTAAGAGATGTTTAAAAAGCTACACAGGCAAATGACCATATTTGCATCACTGATCACAAGCGGAATACTGATCCTGATGGCAGTTTCCTGTCTTGTGATCTCCGAGAGAGGGCTTACCCATAATACTTACGAGAGATTTTTAAATAATGGAAATTCCTGTGTGGCTTATCTGGAAAATCAGACTGTGCTTTCTCACAAGTGGATACTGGAAGCAAAGCAGGAATACAAAGTGGAATTTCGCATTCTGAATAACGGAAAAAAGCTGTATTTTGATAAGCTGGATACAGAAAGCCAAAATCAGAAGAAAAAGGAAGATAATCTGAACTCCGTAGAAAATATGCTGACAGAGGCAGCCAGAATTTCCAGGGAAGAGCAGGGGCTTGATGTGGAATACATGGGAAGCCTCTCTCTTTCCAAAACAGTTTATTTTGAAACTTCAGATTTTTATGCCTGTACAGCCTTGATTCCTAAAGGAAGCGGCGTGTTAAGCCTGGTGCTGGTATATCCTCTTGATGGGTTGAAAACACAGATCTTTCATCAAAGAGTCTGGTTTGGAGTCATGGTGCTGCTTGCAGTTCTGGCTTTGGTTACATTTTCCTGGTTTTTTACAGGAAAAATGCTTCGTCCTCTGGAAGAGAATCAAAGGAAACAAACCCAGTTTATTGCTTCGGCATCCCATGAACTGAGATCTCCGCTGGCTGTGATATTGTCAAGTGTACAGGCAATGGAATCTGACTGGGAAAATGCCGGCAGATTTTTGAAAACCATAAAAAGTGAGGGAGACAGGATGTCCCGGCTTATCGGGGATATGCTTTCTCTTGCAAATGCGGACAATAAATCCTGGAGTATTATGAAGACAGATTGTGAGCTTGATACATTGCTTCTGGATACATATGAGAAATACCAGCCTATTCTGTATGGGAAAAAGATTTCCCTGAAAGTAGTTCTGCCAGAGGAGACGCTTTCTATCTGTAAGTGTGACAGTGCCAGAATCAGTCAGGTACTGGGAATCCTTTTGGATAATGGGGCAAGCTATGTGCCGGCCGGTGGCAGAATGGAAATAGGAGTAATAGAAAAAGAAAAATATTTTCAGCTTTATGTTCAGGATAATGGCCCGGGGATTCCAGATGAGAATAAAGAGGCTGTATTCCGAAGATTTTACAGGGCTGATCCGGCCAGAAAGGAGAAACAGCATTTTGGACTTGGACTTTGCATTGCCAGGGAAATTGTGATGTTACATAAAGGGAGTATCCGTATTCTGGATACTCCGGGTGGCGGCAGTACATTTGTGATAAGATTACCGAAATAAAACTAGATTTCTTTTTACTGACAGACCTCCAACTGATAACCTATCCCGCGTATGGTTTTGAGAACCAGTGTGCTTTCCACAGATTTCAGGCGGCGACGGAGAAAATGTATGTAGTTGTCAAGATTTCCCTCTTCTACGTCGGATTCCATGCCCCATACGCGGGAGAGAAGAAGGTTTCTGGGAAGAACCTGACCGGGATTTCGGAGAAATACTTCCAGAAGGGCACTTTCGCGGCCGGAAAGAGTGCATTCTTTTGTGCCCTTGGTAAGGCGCCCGCATTCAGGATCAAAAGCAATGTCTCCCAGCTTTAGAAGATTTAAATCACCCCATTTTCCGGGACGGCGCATAATGCTGTGGATCCTTGCAAGCAGCTCTTCAAAGGCGAAGGGCTTTACCATGTAATCATCTGCTCCACAGTTCAGTCCGCTGACCTTGTCCTGTAATTCTCCAAGTGCCGTAAGGAAAATTACAGGGGTTGAAATATTGGCCTGTCTGGCTTCTTTCAGAACCTGAGTTCCATCCATGGAAGGAAGCATGCGGTCCAGAAGTACCAGATCATACATATTTTCCTGCATATAGTAAAGACCTTCCGCACCATCCAGACACATATCTACTGTGAAATTTTCTTTTTCAAGTGCAAGCTTTGTAAGCTGTGCCAAATCTTTGTCATCTTCTATTATTAATATTCTCATAGGAAACTCCTCTCCACTTATATGTTCATATTTTTGACCTTTTGACCCTGGTATTATCATTATACACACAAATCTCTATTCTTTCTCTAATTAATTTTAGAGAAAGAATAGAGATTCCTCTGCTATTTTTATGGTATTGACTGAAAGATAGAAAAGAGGAGTTATTGTGAAAAGAAAACATGCCGTGAAAGGCATTTTATTTATTCTCCCAAGCTTTGCAGGAGTCTGTGTATTCTGGCTGTTTCCTTATGTGGATGTGATCCGCAGATCTTTCCTGGGAGCAGTTAATGGGACTTTTATAGGACTTAAGAATTATCAGATGATATTTTCCAACCAGGCATTTCTTCTTGCTGGGAGAAACACTCTTCGCTTTTTCGGGATTTGTATCCCAATGCTTGTGATTCTGTCATTGATCCTAGCTGTTCTGTTAAATGGACAGAAGAAGAAACACAGACAGCTGATAAAAACCGCATATTTACTTCCTATGGCGATTCCTGTTGCATCTGTGGTGATCTTATGGAAAGTCCTTTTTAATGGACAAGGACTTTTGAACCATTTGCTGGAAACCATGGAGCTGAAAAAAATAGACTGGCTGAATACAGGCGCCTCCTTCTGGGTTCTGGTGATCAGTTATATCTGGAGAAATCTGGGATACGATATTGTACTGTGGCTGGCAGGGCTTTCTACGATTCCCACAGCTCTTTATGAGGCTGCGAAAGTAGATGGAGCGGGATGGTGGAAATGTTTTACCAGAATTACCTGCCCAAATCTTTTTCCATCTCTTTTTACCATTGTGGTGCTGTCATTGTTAAACGGTTTTAAGGTATTTCGGGAGGCTTATCTGGTAGCAGGGGATTATCCTCAGGAAAATATGTATCTCCTTCAGCACCTGTTCAATAACTGGTACAGAGATCTTGCTATGGATAAAATGGCAGCGGCGGCAGTTGTTATCGGTGCTGTGATCATGCTGCTGGTTCTTTTGCTGCAAAAAGCGTGGGAAAGGGAGGATTAAGATTGAAAAAAACAACTTGCTTTTTTCTTATATGTTTCTCTTTTATTTTTGTATTCCCTGTTTGGTTTCTGACAGTGGCATCTTTTATGGGGGAAAATGAATTAACGGATCTGTTGCTTCCGGTAATGAAAGAGGGCAGTAAAGAATATGCCTCATGGAAGCTGCTTCCCCAATATCCCACATGGAAGCATTATGTGGAAATTCTTCTGGATTCTCCGGAATTTTTTGTGATGTTCTGGAATTCCGTGAAGCTTACAGCAGGTGCACTGACAGGAAATTTGCTGGTTGGAATGCCTGCCGCATGGGGATTTGCCAAATTTGAATTTCCTGGAAAGAATATATTGTTTACTTTGTATATTGCACTGATGATGATGCCATTTCAGGTCATGCTGCTTGGCAATTATCTGGTGCTGGCTAAATTTGGGCTTCTTGATTCGCTTTCGGGAATCATACTTCCGGCGGCTTTTTCTACATTCCCCGTATTTATTATGTACCGCTTTTTTAAAGGGATTCCCACTGTGCTTCTGGAAGCAGCCAGAATTGACGGTGCAGGAGAGCTTAGGCTGTTTTTTATGGTCGCCATCCCCTTGGGCTCCCCTGGCGTCATTTCTGCCATTGTACTTGGTTTTCTGGAATATTGGAATCTGATCGAACAGCCTATGGCATTTCTGAAAACGAAGAAGCTGTGGCCGTTGTCTCTGTATCTGCCGAATATTGGTCTGGAGCAGGCAGGAAGTGCATTTGCTGCTTCTATGGTAACGCTTGCACCTGCAATTCTTGTGTTTCTGGCGGGACAGGATTATCTGGAACAGGGAATTGTTTCCACAGCGGTAAAGGAGTAGAGAAATATGAAGAAAAAATTAATCCAGGCAGCTGCTATGTTTTTTGCAGTTATGCTGATTTTTACAGTATTGTCAAGAATTTCGGATTCAGTAAATGTAATACAGGTTCAAATCCAAAATCCGGCGAATCAGATGATCACCCATGAGGTAAGGGGGATTGGAAAAGTAGAAGGAAATCAGGAAATGGCTGTATTTGTGCAGGAGAATCTTCAAGTGGAGCAGGTGTTGGTACATGCAGGGCAGCCGGTGAAGAATGGAGAGGCTCTTTTGCAGTTATCGCAGGAAAGCATTTTGAGTGCGGAAAAAGAACTGGAAGATAAAATCAAAATGCTGGAGGGGCAGGTCTCAGATCTGAAAAGCCAGAAAAAAGTGAACAGCCAGAAGCGGGCAGCGGAGCAGGCATGGGCTGAGGATTCTTATAATCTTGCGGTCACGGGCGGAAACATTGCGGTTGATAATGCAAGAGAAGAGCTGCAGGCGGCACAGCAGCGTCTGGATGATTACTACCGGAAAAAAGAGAATAAGACTTCAGGTGATGATTTAAGTGGATTTACAGATGGAAGTGAGGAGGCAGGCATGACGGATTCCGATGCTTCTGATATGGAAGCTGCGCTTCAGGATAATCTGCGCGCCAGGCAGGAGGCCTTAAATGAGGTAATCATAGGAAGAGAACAGAACCTGGCCAGTGCAGGAAAAAACCTGTCAGATGCAGGTGCACTGGAGGCTTCGGATAGTACTCTTGATAATACTGAAAGAGAACTGCAAAATGTCAAAGAGGAATTGAAAAAGCTTACTGTGCTTCTGGATATCAATGGGACGGTTCAGGCACCGGCAGAAGGTGTGATCAAAAGTCTGTCTGTGCAGACCGGAGACATTACCGGATCAATTGCAGCAGCCGTATTGTATTGTTCGGAAGGAAATCTCAGAATGACTGGAAATATTTCCAAAGAAGAGACAAAATATGTTTCTGCCGGAGATTCGGTAAAAATCACAGATAATAACAATAATGATGTGATAGGATCAACTGTGGAAAATATATCAGAGAATGAAGAAAATAGTGATATTCTGGACTTGTCAATTATTGTTCCTGAGGACAGCCTTTCCATTGGCCAGGGAGGAGAATTTTCCATTTCAAAGGATTATGGCCCCTATTCCTGCTGTATTCCTCTTTCGGCGTTGTATTCGGAAAACGGGAAAAATTATGTATATGTTACGGATTCTGAAAATACAGTGCTTGGTACAGTGATGATCGCGAGAAAGGTGGAGGTTACGGTACAGGATAAAAATCAGACAACTGCTGCGTTGGGAGATGGCACAATTTCTACGGAGCAGGCAGTAATTGTGCAGGCAGACAGGGAGTTGAAGGATGGATGCAGAGTGAGGCTATGGGAGGAGTAATGGAAAGAAAAAAGAAATGTTTGTCCTTTAAATACATAAGAGTAGTACTCCTGGCTTCGCTGGCAGGCATCTTAGTCTGCTTTGGAATGAAAGATTATGTGAATGTGGGAAATTTCCGTGTTGCCGTTGCCCAGCTTTATGGAGATGATTTAACTGTAAGTCAGGCTGAAAAAATGTGGAAGGATATTCAAAGAAGTAATGAAGCTTCAGATTTGTGTTTTGTCTGGGATGGTGGAATCAGAGAGATTTATAATCCTTTGTATTCACGTCAGACAAATGTCAGGGTCACAGGTGTTACGGGAATGGCAGCCCTGTATGACAGACAGGCTTCTGTTCTTGGGGAAAATGATGAAAATGGCTGCGTAATTGACAGAAACACAGCGTTAGAGCTTTTTGGCAGCGAAGACTGTGTGGGAAGTCAGCTGACTATGGAAAATAAGAGCTATGTGGTTCGTGGTGTGGCATCCTGGAAGCAGCGTGTGTTTTTTATCAGATCCTTTGAAAAAAATATGCATTGCACACAGATTCTTATAGAACGCAAAAAAGCTCAGACCAGGGAAATGGCTGTTTCTACTTTTCTTATGGGAAATGGTTTGTCCGGGATGCTGATAGATGACAGCTGGCTGGATGTGATACTTCCCTGGTTTTTTGTTGCTTTTTTCATAAAAATTGCAATTCTGGCACGGAAAAAAGAAGCATTGCCTGATTCATGGAAAGGCGTCCGATTTATTTTGAACATTTTCATATGTGGAATCTGTCTTTTTTTTATTCTGAAATTTTTATCAGATATTCCTCAAAGCTGGCTGCCGGATAAATGGTCCAACTTTTCCTTTTGGTCTGCCAAAATCAGGAATACATCAGAATCGTTTAACTGGTATCTGATGTTTCCAAAAACTGTGGGGCAGTCAGAAAGAATGCTCAGTGGAATCGGCTGTATGGCAAAATGTGCCGGAGCGACATTGCTTCTTGATCTGGTAGCAATCTGAAATGTGAAAATAATAAGTGGAAATTCTTAAAAGTGTTTGCCAGACTGGAACAGAGGTATTATAATAGACTGTAAGACCTTGAAGGAGGATTTTGATTTTTTTGCAAGATAAGGAGAGATTGAATGAGTAAAATTGCCATTGTAACGGACAGTAACAGCGGCATAACACAGGAGGAAGGACGCAGACTTGGAGTGTCTGTTATTCCTATGCCTTTTTTTATTAATGAGAAAATGTACCTGGAAGGAATTACCCTAAGCCAGGATGAATTTTACCAGTGGCTGAAGTCTGATGCTTCCATTTCCACATCCCAGCCAAGTCCTGGAGAGACCATGGGATTATGGGACAATCTTCTGAAGGAATATGATGAGATTGTGCAGATTCCCATGTCAAGCGGCCTCAGCGCTACCTGTGCTACGGCTATGGGACTGGCTCAGGAATATGAAGGAAGAGTGCATGTGGTAGATAATCAGCGGATTTCGGTCACTCAGCGCCAGTCTGTGCTGGATGCGGTTGCTCTGCGTGAAGCTGGTAAGAGCGGTGCCCAAATGAAGCAGATCCTGGAAGCCGAGAAATTTAATTCCAGTATTTATATTACACTGGAAACACTGAAATATCTGAAGAAGGGCGGCAGGATCACACCGGCAGCGGCAGCCATCGGTACAGTTCTGAACCTGAAGCCAGTTCTGCAGATCCAGGGTGAGAAGCTGGATGCGTTTGCTAAGGTAAGAGGTAAGAAACAGGCAAGACGTACTATGCTTAAGGCAATGAAGGCAGATTTTGAAGGACGTTTTGCAACCTTTGTCCAGAAGGGAGAAATGTGTCTTCTGGCAGCTTATACAGGTAATCCGGAAGAGGCAGAAGAGTGGAAGCAGGAGATGCAGGAAGTATTTCCTGGAATGGAAATCCATATGGATCCCTTGTCTCTGAGTGTGGCCTGTCATATCGGATACGGTTCTCTGGCGATTGCATGTGCGCGGAAAGTGAATGCGTTCATGAGCAAGTAGCAAAGCGGACCTGGAATGTCCGCTTTACGAGGTGAGCATGCCCGCTTTACAATAAGAATAACTTCTCAATAAGAGAATTTTAGGAGGATATATGAAAAAACTTACAGACTACATGGCAGAAGAGCTTTCTGCTGCATTTGAAAAAGCAGGATACGATTCATCCTATGGCAAAGTAGGCGTTTCCAA
>CAKRRG010000020.1 GCA_934394545.1 uncultured Blautia sp. | reverse complement strand
GTTGTTACAGACAGCACCAAGAAGAACCTTGAGATGCGTGTAGCAGCTGAGAACGGCGCTACAGCTGGTAAGACTGACCTTGCTAAACGTGCTAAAGCAGCTAATCTTGATGCAATCCACGACACAGTTCATGAGATGGCAAGAGACGAAGCAAGACACGGAAAAGCATTCGCTGGTCTGCTTAAGAGATACTTCGGCTAAGCTGAAAACCATACAAAATGGCAAAAATAATGCCCTGCAAGTTTACTTGCAAGGGCATTTATTTTTGCTATTTTATAAAGCAACAGTATTTATCCAGCTTTTCTGCGTAAAAGGAGGAATCAATAAAAATGTTAACATCTTTGGCTTTTATTTTTCTCGCAGGGCTTTCCCTGGCCGCAATCTGTCAGGCACTAAAGCTGCCACGTATTATCGGAATGCTGATCACCGGCATTCTCCTGGGACCTTATGTGCTAAATGTGTTGGATCCATCCATTCTTTCTATTTCGTCGGAGTTACGACAGATTGCCTTGATCATTATTTTATTGAAAGCGGGACTTTCCCTGAATCTTGCCGACCTGAAGAAAGTGGGACGTCCTGCCATCATGATGGCCTGCATTCCTGCAACTTTCGAAATCCTGGCTTACTTTTTGCTGGCACCGTATTTTCTGGGAATTACCAGACTGGAAGCGGCTGTGATGGGCGCTGTAATGGGTGCGGTATCCCCGGCTGTAGTTGTCCCAAGAATGGTACAATTGATGGATGAAAAATACGGCACAGCCAAAAGCATTCCCCAAATGATCCTGGCTGGTGCTTCCTGTGACGATATTTATGTGATCGTGCTGTTTTCCACATTTTCTACCATGGCACAGGGAGGTAGTGCACATGTACGGGATTTTATCAACATTCCGGTTTCTATTGTACTTGGAATCCTGCTTGGAAGTATCACAGGGTATCTGCTTTCCCTGTTTTTCGAAACCGCTTACGCGCACAGCCACATGGTACGGAACAGTATGAAGGTGATCGTGGTAATGGGCATCTCTTTCCTGCTTATGTCTGTTGAAACATGGCTGAAACCGGTGGTTTCCATTTCCGGGCTTTTGGCTGTAGTAAGTATGGCCTGTGTTTTGAAACTGAAATGTACATCCTCCGTCTCAGCCCGTCTTTCCCAGAAATTCGGAAAGCTGTGGTTAGCTGCCGAGGTCCTGCTTTTCGTACTTGTAGGCGCTTCTGTGGATATCCGCTACACTTTAAAAGCCGGTCCTGCTGCCCTGGCCATGATTTTCGCCGCACTGCTGATTCGTACCCTTGGAGTCTCCCTCTGCGTAGCCGGAACCAGCCTGACTGCAAAGGAAAAACTATTCTGCTCCATTGCCTACCTTCCAAAAGCAACGGTCCAGGCCGCTATTGGCTCTGTCCCCATGGCTATGGGACTCTCCTGCGGACAGATCGTACTTTCTGTGGCTGTCCTTGGCATTCTCATAACCGCGCCGTTAGGCGCCATTGGAATGGATTGCAGTTATAAGAAATTACTGAAATGTGAACCGTGTAAATAAAAGTTCAAAAGGCACCCGGGAAAATAATGGATATTTTCCATTTCCAGCTATATAATGAGCTCATCATATAAATTTATTAATTGTACATTTCAACGGAGGAATTTTCTTATGATAAATTTTGATTTTTTCACTCCAACGAAAATCCTTTTCGGTGCAGGCCGGGAGAGTGAGGTCGGAAAACAGGTTGTGGCGTTTGGTGGACACAAGGTTATGATCGTTTATGGAAAAAAAGGCGGACATATTGAAACTTCAGGACTTTTGGACAAGGTTCACAAGAGTTTAAGTGATGCCGGACTTTCCTATGTGGATTTGAATGGCGTTGTTCCGAATCCCCGCCTTTCCCTGGTAAAAGAGGGCATCCGCCTGGGACGGGCAGAAGGTGTTGACTTCCTTCTGCCAATTGGCGGAGGCAGTGTAATTGATACTGCAAAAGGAATCGGATATGGCATTGCCAATGATTTTGAAATGGAAGACCTGCTTTATGGACGTGTAAAAACAGATAAAAACCTGCCTATCGGCGTTATTCTTACAATTGCTGCCGCAGGTTCTGAAATGTCTTCTTCTATGGTTCTCACAATTGAGGATGGCATGATGAAGCGTTCTTATGGACATGACTGCTCACGCCCCAGATTTGCTATTATGAATCCTGAGCTGACTTACAGCCTTCCGGCGTATCAGACAGCCAGCGGCGCAGCTGATATTATGATGCACACTATGGAGCGCTATTTTACCCCTACAGACACAGATACCAGCCTGACAGACCGTATCGCAGAGGGACTGATGGTTTCCGTCCGTGATGCAGCCCAGGTTGCTGTAAGAGATCCTGAAAACTATGAAGCCCGGGCTACTCTCATGTGGGCCGGAAGCCTTTCCCATAACGGTCTGACCGGTGCCGGAAGGGTATCTGATTTCGCCACACATAAGATTGAACATGAGCTTGGCGGTATGTTTGATGTGGCTCACGGAGCCGGACTTGCAGCTGTCTGGGGAAGCTGGGCGAGATATGTGTATAAGACAAATCCAGAAAGGTTTGCACAGTTTGGTGAAAAAGTTTTTGGAATTAAGGATACCATCACTGCCTGGGAGACTTGGTGCCACTCTATAGACATGCCAACCACCCTCACTGAACTTGGCATTCATCCAACCGATGCCCAAATCGAGGAAATGGCTGAGAAATGTGTTTTCGGCAGAAATGGACATATCGGCTTCTTCCAGCCGTTAACGAAAGAAGATATTGTGGCAATCCTGCAAATGGCGAAATAACACCATCCTGACTCGAAACATAACATAGAAAAAGAGCATTCGCTTCTTTCACAATCCTTCATATGAATTGTGATATGTATCATTGCGTGAATGCTCTTTTATTTTGTTTATTTAATTCCTCACTGGATTTGTCATTTCTTATTTCTGTGCCACCGCTTCACCTAGCCGGTTATATATCGTCTTGGCATCTAATAAATGCGGCACTCCCGTAGCATCTGCAGCTGCGCCTGCAGTTACCAGAATGTACTCCCTGTCATAAATCTTTGCAAAGCTTGCCAGACAATGCCCTGCTTCAGAAGTATATCCGGTCTTTCCACCCAGAATCTCTCCACCGGTAACTGATGTATCCTCCATGTTTTTAAACATGGTGCTATAATAGGTAATTCCATCCGGATGTACATTGGTAGCCGGCGTAGAATGGAAATGACTCTCTGCCACATCACGGAAAGTATCATTATGTAGCGCATACTTAAGCAGCAGCGCAATATCATACGCTGTGCTATAATGTTCTGGATCATGTAATCCCGTGCAATCCATAAAATGAGTATCCTTCATCCCGATAGACTTGGCCTTCTTATTCATCTTTTCCACAAATGCTTCTTCTGAACCGGATACTTCATATGCCAAAGCCAGGCAGCATTCTGCTCCGGAGGGAAGCATTACACCGTAGACCAGATCGCGCACTCTCACACTCTCCCCAGGTCTGAAGCCTGCCTGAGTGGCATCTTGTCCGTCCAAAGCATAAAATATGTCCTCACTAAGCGTAATCTCCCGGTCCAGATCCGAAAATGTCTCCAAAGCCACAATTGCAGTCATAATCTTCGTCATAGATGCCGGATAAATCTGTTCTTTTCCATTCAAATCACCTATAACTTTTCCGCTCTTCACATCCATTAGAACTACGTTGAAACTGTTTACTCCCGTTACATCCAGTTCTTTCACAGGCGGCCTGTCAAATCGACCGAAAAAGCCTGAAATTTTCGTTCCCATTCCTCTGTTCCAGCAAAAAGCACCCGCCAAAAGCATCAAAATCAAAATCTCTATTAAGGCACTGATCACCATCCGCTGCCTCTGCTTCTTTCTCCTGGCTTTCTTCTTCCTTTCAGACACAGCCTGCCTGCTTCGATTCTCTAACTGAGCACTTCTGCCATTTCTTGCTTCTTTTATACGCCCCTCTTCCCTTCGTCTATTTCTATGCTCCACCATCTATTGCACCACCTTAACATTTAATTCTTACAGCTTTTTGACCTTTTAACGCTGGTATCATTATATACTATCTCCTTTTACCACACCAGCCTTTAATTTTCCTGTAAGCTTTATAACGCAAAAAGCACCCACCTCGCGGTGAGTGCTCTTCATCTCATCTATTAAGCTAATTTGATCGGGTTGATCTTCACTCCAGGACCCATTGTCGGAGCGATAACAACGCTCTTTAAATACTGTCCTTTCAGTGTGCTAGGTCTAGCCTTTACAATAGCTCCAATCAGCGTCTGGAAGTTGTCGCTTAACTGCTCCTCAGTAAAGGAAGCTTTACCGATCGGCACATGGATAATGTTTGATTTGTCAAGACGATACTCAATCTTACCAGCTTTGATATCATTAACAGCTTTAGTAACATCCATTGTTACTGTACCAGCCTTCGGGTTAGGCATTAAACCTTTCGGTCCAAGTACACGACCAAGACGTCCAACAACACCCATCATATCTGGAGTTGCAACAACAACGTCGAAGTCAAGCCATCCCTCGTTCTGGATCTTCGGAATAAGGTCCTCAGCGCCTACGAAATCAGCACCTGCAGCCTTAGCTTCCTCAGCTTTTGCATCCTTAGCGAATACAAGAACACGAACAGTTTTACCAGTACCGTGTGGCAGAACTACTGCACCACGGATCTGCTGATCTGCATGACGTCCATCGCAGCCTGTGCGGATATGAACTTCGATAGTCTCGTCAAATTTTGCAACAGCAGTTTTCTTAACTAAGCTGATAGCTTCATCAGTATCGTATAATGTTGCGCGGTCAACTGCCTTAGCAGCCTCCACGTATTTCTTTCCTCGTTTCATTTCTATAACCTCCTGTGGTATTTGCGGGGAAAAGCCCTCCCACTTACTATTTGTGATTAATCAACTACTTCAATTCCCATACTTCTTGCAGTACCAGCAATCATGCTTGCTGCTGCTTCGATGGATGCTGCATTTAAGTCTTTCATCTTAAGCTGAGCGATCTCCTCAACCTGAGCCTTTGTAACTTTAGCAACTTTTGTCTTGTTCGGTACGCCGGAACCGGATTTGATGTTTGCAGCTTTCTTAAGAAGAACTGCAGCCGGCGGAGTTTTGGTTATGAAGCTGAAACTTCTGTCTGCATAAACAGTGATAACTACAGGAATGATTAAGTCTCCCTGATCTGCTGTTCTTGCATTGAACTCTTTTGTAAACTGAACGATATTTACACCGTGCTGTCCAAGAGCCGGACCTACAGGTGGTGCTGGAGTTGCTTTACCAGCGGGAATCTGTAATTTGATATATCCTGTTACTTTCTTTGCCATTTTCGGCACCTCCTATGTGGTATTGGCGGGGGTATGTCCCTCCCACGATGTTACCTTTGTCTGTTACATTTTCTGAACTTCTGCGAAACTGATTACAACCGGTGTTTCGCGTCCAAACATCTCTACATTGATCGTTACAAGCTGCTTCTGCGGATTGATCGCAGTTACAACGCCTGTAGTCTCTTTCCAGGCTCCGCCTGTTACTACAACAGTATCGCCCTCAGCGAAATCTACGCGGACAGTCTCATCTTTGATGCCCAGCGGTTTCATTTCTTCTTCTGTGAGCGGTACAGGCTTGGATCCCGGACCAACAAAACCAGTCACTCCACGGGTATTCCGGACAACATACCAGGTATCGTCGTTCATGACCATGTTGATAAGAACATAGCTTGGGAACATTTTTCTCTGGACCTGCTTGGAAACACCATTACGCATCTCCACAACGTCTTCCAGAGGAACCCGTACTTCCAGAATCTGATCCTCAAGATGTCGGTTTTCAATTGTCTTCTCAATGTTGGCCTTTACCTTGTTCTCATAACCGGAATAGGTATGGACAACGTACCATTTTGCTTCTGACATACAATCACCTTTGTCCTTATTTGATTAAAAGATTAATGCATTCCAGAATGCCTGCATCCATCACACTGATGATCACACCGAGAATTACGGTTATGACAATAACAACAACTGACTGTTTCATCAGTGTCTCGCGGTCTGTCCAGACAATTTTGTTGAACTCTGCCTTCAGCCCCTGGAACCAGGATTTCTTCGGCTCCTTAGCCTTGGCGGTCTTGCCTGCAGATTTTTCTTTTTCTTGCATAGCCTAACCTCACAATCTAAAGTGACTATTTTGTTTCCTTGTGCATTGTGTGTCTCTGGCAGAACTTACAATATTTCTTGGTTTCCATTCTCTCAGGATGGTTCTTTTTCTCCTTGGTCATATTGTAGTTACGCTGCTTGCACTCTGTACATGCTAATGTAATCCTAACGCGCACAACTTCCACCTCCAGTGTTTTCATTTGCATGGTCTTAAATCAGCCTTTTCGGTGTATCCGCCACCGTTTTTCGGCATAAAAAAAAGACCTAACTTCCATGTCGCTTGTACAGTTTACCACACTGCGGACATATCCGTCAAGTCTTTTGCATATAATTTCTTAATGAATTTTTGTTTGTTTTTCGCCCTGAACCTTCCCTTCAGCTGTCACATTATATCCTGGAAATCACTATGAAGAAACGAAAACTCCGTTTCATTGCATACGGAAAAAACATGGCTATCAAATTCCATGGTTTTAAGGAAACAAGGCTTGAGGGAAGCTCCCTTCCATGTATATCCATTTTCCTTTGGAATGATTTCGAAGGAATCAAGCGCAAGGCTCATTCCTTTGCCTGTCATTTTCATATAACTTTCTTTTAACGTCCAAAGTGTAAAAAAGGCCTTGTTTTTATCCTTCGCAGATTTTACATATTCATACTCTTCTGAATTAAAATAATACTCTGCAATTTCAAGAGGCGCATTTACTTCTTTTTCAATATCACAGCCCACTTCATGATCTGACTGTACGCCCACAACATAATCGCCGGCGTGGGATACGTTAAAATACAGACCGTCTGCCACAGGCTTTCCATTTCCGGAATACTTCAGACAATCTTCTGAAAGCCCATTTTCATTCAGGATTTTTTTAATCATAATACCTGCGCCAAGACTTCTTTTTCGGTCATCCGGCCTGCAATACCGGATGACCTTTTCTTTTCTTTCTGCGCTGACCAAATCCAGAAAACGTTTATTTTGCAAAGGGTCAGCAAGATTTTTAATATTGATTCTGTACAATTTCATCATTCTTTTAGACTGCAAATTCCAGACTGAGAATATTTTTCCCTTCTATATTACTATAGTTTATACAGGAGCATAATTCCTTCACAAGGCTGATTCCCATTCCGCCCAGATCAAAATCTTCAAACTCCTTTTCTACCTTGCTTTCAAGGGGATTGAAAGATACCCCATTATCTGTAAAAGTAACCGCCACTTTATCTGCATTCTGAATACAGCGAAATTGTACCCACTCTGCTCCGGAATAGCTTGTGATATTGGAAAAAATTTCGTCACATGCAAGAAAAATTTTCTTTTTTATCCCGTTATTGATCTGAAGCCCAAAGATGCATTCTTTTATTTTTTCAAGTTCTGACAAATCACAGGACAGTTCCAGATATTTATTACACTGTTCTGCATTCTCTTCCATATTACTTTTCAGAAAATCACCCCGCCTGACGTAAATAATAATTCCGTTTATGTTTTTTATCTTTTCTCGATCTGGATTTTCTGATCAAATCCGGTAAGACTGAAAACATCATATACTTCATCGGAAACATTTACGATCTTAAAGCCTTCTTTTCCTGCCATTTTTTTGTATGCGGCAATTACCAGACGCAGGCCTGCTGAAGAAATATATTCCAGCTTTGCAAAGTCAAATACAAGGCTTGTAACAGAAGCATCAAGGCCTGAGAGGACCTTTTCCAGTTCAGGTGCTGTCTGGGTATCAAGCCATCCGCTGATTTCCATAGTTACTTTAGTTCCTTCTGTTCTGTTTACAATTTCCATTACAATTTCCTCCTTTAATTACAGGAAACACGCTCTGCGGTTTCCGGGGGTATTCCATCATCAGTCAAAAAATGCAAGTCTGTCAAGGGCTTCGATCGCGCTTTCCAGATATCTGTCATCGGTAACCGGCCACTTATAATCCAGTCTGTAAAGAACCTGCGCTGTAAACCGGTTGCTGTAATCCAGGGTATAGATCTCATTTTCATTATGAGCCGTATATGCGATCAGTCCGGAAACAACATCCGAGTCATCACTATTCTTTGCAAATTCTTTTACCGCTTCCTCAAACTCTTCATCACTTACAATGTCAATGTCAAATCCATGGCTCCGCATTGCATAGATCAGATCCGCCATATAGATATGGTGGCTGTTGCAGGCGTGGAATACGGTAAATCTCCGGTCTGTCTGTACCAGTCTCAATACTGCAAGTGCAGTAGAATCAATTGGTGAAAATTCTGTAACTTCGTGCATAGCCCCAATTGGGAATTTACCAACTGCCTCATATCCTCTCAGACTTCGCAGGAATCCGTTTGTAATAAAGTTGATCTGGAATTCACCATCTGAATTTCGGCTCATCAGATTTCCTACACGGATAACCTTTCCGTCAAGCCCACCGGAAACAGCTTCCAGTACCGCTCTCTCTGCAAGGAATTTTGTGCGGATGTATTCATTTGTGATGTTCTGTCCAATATACAGATCGTTTTCATTAAAGACTCTGGACATTGGCGGAACACCATCAGAACCTTCTCCTGCAACAGAAACAGTAGAAATCTGGATCAGTCTGCGCCCATTATTTTTACAGAATTCAATCAGATTTTCCACTCCGTGTACATTTATCTTCTCCAGTACATCACCAGCTGCAAAATGCTTTACGCAGGCTGCACAGTTAATGATAGTGTTAAATTTGTAATCTGCAAATTTCTCCACCTGTTCTTTCGAGGTAATATCGCCGTCCACACAGATAATTCGCTTTCCAAACAGTTCCTGGCATGGATTATCGAAGTAATACATCAACATATGCATCATTCGTTTCTCCATGGACTCATATTTACCTTTACGTACCAGGCAGTAAACCTTTCCATCATAATTGTCAAGATAGGCTTTCAAAATATGGATTCCCAGGAAGCCGGTTGCACCTGTGATCAGGATATCACCAATTTCTTCTTTTGTCACCTGGTTTACGTTTTCTTCCACATTTCCGCTGATCACACTCTGGATCCGGTTATAATTGTAGCTGGAGAATTCGTTCTCACTCTGCGGATTTTCAAACGCCTCACTATTATCCACGATTGCAGAAAGCTCACGGATGGTCGGATATTTGAAAATGTCCGCATATACAATGGAAATATTCTTGGAAAGACACATAACAGCAACTTTCGACGCAGTAAGTGAGGAACCTCCAAGTTCGAAGAAGTTGTCCTCGATTCCTACTTTTTCAATGCCAAGTGCTTTTTCAAATATCTGGCAAAGTGCAATCTGAACAGCGGTAACAGGCTCCACATAGGCTGTGCTTGCTGTGGTGGTTACATCTGGTACCGGAAGCGCCTTTTTGTCGATCTTTCCACCAGGAGTCACCGGCATTTTCTCAATATGGACAAAGAAGGACGGCATCATGTAATCCGGGATCAGTGGGTTCAGGAACAGTTTCAGTTCATCTTCCGGAATGGTTTCACCAGTATAATAAGCTGTGATATATTTGTTTCCACCTTTTTCAATCACAATAACAGCCGCATTCTTCACCAGATCATGCTTCAGAAGGGCACCCTCGATCTCACCAAGCTCGATACGATATCCCCTGATTTTTACCTGGGAGTCGATTCTTCCAATATACTCAATGTTTCCGTCACCTTTCATGCGGACCATATCACCGGTTCTGTAAAGCCGTTTGTCCTCTTCGCATACGGAGAACGGATTTTCCACAAATACGGAAGCCGTCTTCTCAGGAAGATTATGATATCCTCTTGCGATCTGGCGTCCGGCATGGCAAAGCTCACCAGAAGCACCCACTGGAAGCTGTTTCATATTTTCGTCCACAATGTAGCTGCGGATATTCCACTGTGACTTACCGATTGGAATGTTGTCATACTGTTTGTCAACCAGGAACTCTGTAGAGGAAACGGTATTCTCTGTGGGACCGTAGCCATTGATCATCTGGTAGGTCCTATCCCGGTAATATTTGAACTTCTCCCCGCCCAGGGTAACAAATTTCAGGCTCGGAGCATCGTCAAGAAGCTCTGCAACCAGCTCGCCCATCTGGGTTGGGAAGGTAGCTGTGGTAATTTTTTCTTCTTTTATGAATTTTCCAACAGCAACTGCATCTTTTCGTATGCTCTCTGGAAAAATGTACAGTACCGCGCCTGCAGTAAGCGGAACAAACAGATCGATCACGGATGCATCGAAGCAGAAGCTTGCAAACTCTGCCACAATATCATCTGGTGTCAGTTTCCTTGTCATAAGGATATATTCGATCAGGTTCAGCAGATTCCGCTGTTCGATCATAACACCTTTTGGTTTTCCGGTGGAACCGGAGGTGTAGATCATGTAAGCCAGGTTCTCTGGTTTCGGAGCTGTAAGCTCTACTGAAAGTGCAAAGTCTTTGGATTTGGCTGCCACGTCATCCAGACCAATCACATTCTGGTCGTAGAAACCTACCAGACTGCGGTAACGGTCTATTACAAGCAGGTTTTCTGCCTCAGAATCCTTCAGCATGTACTCGATCCTGCTCTGCGGATATTCCGGATCCAGTGGAACATACGCACCGCCGGCTTTCATAACGCCAATATAAGCTACGGCATATTCCTTTGTTCTTCCGCACAAAATGCCTGCAACCTTTTCCCTGCCGAAGCCATTTTCCGTAAGCTTCTGCGCAACATAATCTGACATATGATCCAGTTCTTTATAGGTAAGCTCGCCCATTCCATCTCTTACCGCCGGTCTGTCCGGATATTTTGCAACAGCTTCCCTGAACAGGTCTACAAAAGTCTTTCCGGCATGGGAAGGATCATCTTCCATTTTGGTCTCTTCCTCAAACATCAGTCTGATGTCTGCCGGCTGGTACTCTCTCAGGATTCCATCTGCCGTTGTTTCCAGGTTGTCTGCAAGATATTTGATGGTTTCCTCGTTGTACATGTCGCCTCTGTACTCAATCTCAAAGACAAACTTATTTCTCTCAATTGAAATACTGATGGAAACAGGTGCCTTTGCCGCATTCAGCTGAACAGGTTCTTCCTGCGCATATTCCCCGCCGATATTATCAAAGGCGAAGTTGTCGCCCTGATAGATCACCATGGCATCTGCCTTGATGTTGAACTCATGGCTGATCTTTGAGAACGGATAAATATCATTGTTCATGGAATTTATCAGCTGCTGCTGAACATCTTCCAGGCATTTTTCTGTGGTTCCTGAGAAGTCACAGTAAACAGGAAGGGTTTTTACAAGCATACCCACTGTTTCGGAAAGTCTGGAATCATTTCTTCCATGATAAATGGTGGTAAACACAGCATCCTTCTTAAAGTTGTATTTTCCAAGAGTAATACCAAAGGCAGAGATAAAGAATACATTCTCCGTGATTCCATGCTTCTTACAGAAATCCTTCACATCCTGTACAGAAAACTCACTGGTCTCACGATGGTACATCTCTGCGGTTGGAGCTGCTCCGCTCTTGTCCGGATAGAAGTTGATGCTTCCGCCCGCATTTTCAAAAACGGATTTATAGTAGTTCTCTACATTCTTATAAGCATCACTTGCCAGAGCATCCCTGTTATCAAGGGCCAGATCATAGGAAGTATACTCTTCCACTTCCAGCTTTTCTCCGCTGTAAGCCCTATTAATGTCGTTCAGGATAATGCCAAGGGAGGTACCGTCTGCAACAATATGATGAATGTCAAGGAACAGATAATTTCCATCACAGGTTCTGTGAATCTCAAAGCGGAAAAGCTGTTCGTTAAACAGCATATACGGACGAACCAATGTTTCCCGGTTCATTCCATTTATAATCTGCGTCTTATAGGTTAAAGCATCATCACGTTTCTGAAGGACTTCTCCCTCGTCGCTCATAAAGAGACGGGTTTTCAGGTAAGGATGAGCTGCAACGGTGCTGTCAATTGCTTCTGCCAGCTTATCCAGGTCAACCTTTTTGTCAAGCTTCAGAAGATATGGGATATTGTAAATAGTTGAGCCCATATTTGCAGTACATTCAATGAAAATTCCCTCCTGGGTATTGGTCAGAGGATAATTCTCCTGGATTTCTCTCTTTGTTTCTTTTCCGGCAGTCTTCACAAAGCCCTCTAACATCTGAATAGTGGGGTGATCCTTGATATCAGATGTTTTTATCACTATGTCAAAAGCCTTGGAAATCAGGATATTCAGCTTGATGGCTGTGATAGAGGTCAAACCTGCCTCATAAATATCTGTAGTGATTCCAAATTCTGTATAACCCAGCACCTCAGCAATACAGTCAAACAGTTTCTGCTGAGTCTCATTCTCCGGTTTTACGATTTCTTCCACTTTTCGCTCTGGCAGTGGAAGGGCTTTTTTATTTACCTTCTGGTTCTGGTTCAGCGGGATCTTGTCGATCTGCATGGTAACAGCAGGAACCATATATGGAGGCTTGGTTTCTTTGATGAAATCATTTAACTTATTTATGTCAACCTGGCTGTCAGATACTACATAAGCTGCAATGTATTTTCCGCCGCCATTAGGATCATCAAAAGCAACTACGGTTGCATCCTTTATGCCTTCGTATCTTCTTATAACTTCCTCAACCTCGGAAAGCTCAATTCGAAAGCCTCTGACCTTAACCTGGGAATCCTTTCTTCCAATGATCTGGATATTTCCATCCGGAAGATATCTGGCAACATCACCGGAATGATACAGAACTTCATAGCCTTCTGCGTCGTCATAAATATTCTTCGTATAAACTTCCGAAGTTTTCTCCGGTTTATTCAGATAGCCTCTGGAAACCTGCCATCCGGAGATCATCAGCTCACCGCAGGCACCGTATGGAAGCAGATGACCGAACTTATCGGTTATATAAAGCTTGAAGTTATCAAGTGCCTTTCCGATTGGAATGTTGGAGTAGTACTTATCTATTTCAAATATGGTTGTAAAAATTGTACACTCTGTAGGACCATAAGCATTAAAGAATTTATAATCCTTCGGCGGCTCCATAGGAACAAGCTTTTCTCCACCTATAGAGAGGTATTTCAAGCTCTTGCAATCCATTTCCATTGCAAACTGTCTTCCCACCTGTGTGGTCATAAAGGAATGGGTAACGCCATTCTCTTCAAAATAACGCTGAAGCGCAAGGAAATCAAGACGGATTTCTTCCGGTATAATATGAAGCTCTGCACCGTTTGCAATTGCACCGTAAGTATCCATCATGGAAGCATCAAAACCAAAGGACGCATAAGCTGCTATTTTGGAACTGTGATCTACATGGTAATACTTTTTATACCAGTGGCAGAATGCAGTGATATTTCCATATTCCAGCATACAGCCTTTGGGCACGCCAGTGGAGCCGGAGGTGTACAGCAAAATAAACAAATCATGAAGCTCTGGCTTTTTAAGTTCCACATCACGCTCTTCCAGCTGTGGAATCTCATCTGTAAATAAAACAGGTCCCTGATAGCCGTCTACCAGCGGCAGAAGCTCTCTGTCTGCGATCAAAAGCTTCGCAGCAGAATCCTCCAGCATGTACATCAGGCGGTCTTTCGGGTAAGTAGGATCAAGAGGCTGGTATGCTGCACCGGCTTTGATCACGCCCATTGGTGCGATGGCCATATACTCACAACGCGGAATCAGGATAGAAACAACATCTTCCCTTCCGATTCCCTGGGACGCAATATATTTTCCAAGTCTGTCGCTGATTTCATCCAGTTCTTTATAGGTATACTTTTTATCCTTAAACACTACAGCTGTGTGATCCGGTATGGTCTGTACCAGTTCGTCAAACATATCCGAAATCGTTTTGCTTCTGTCAAATTCGTTTTCTGTATGATTGAATTCTGCAATCTTGCTTACCCCACTCTGAGAGATAACAGAGATTTCAGAAACATATTTTGTTTTCAACGCAGAGCTCATGGCAGCTTCATAAGAATCCAGGATTCCGTCAACAAAGGCCTGGCTGTACATGTCGCTACGGTATTCTGCAGTAAGCACATAAGTGTGGTTGTACTCTCTCACCTGTATAAGCAGCGGCATTTTCGCCATATCAAGAGAAAGATCATGACCTCTGGCAACGGTGTCTCCAATAGGATAATCGTCACTTAACTCTGCCTGATATGCAAAAGTAAGATCCGAATTCAGCCCGTATTTTGCACAGATATCGGAAAATGGGAAAATATCGTTTGCCATGGAGGACAGCATCTGCTCGGAAAGCTCTGCCATATACGCCTGTACGGTGGTCTTCGGGTCGAATTTGCAATAAACAGGAAGGGTTTTTACCAGCATGCAGACTGTGTTTTCAAGTCTGGAGTCGTTTCGTCCATTATAAATAGTGGAAAACAGACTGTCCTCTGCATTGGAGTATTTCGCCATAAGGATACCGAACAAACCTGTAAATAAAATATTCGGGGTAACGCCTAGCTTCTCGCAATAGGAAAGAATGGCCTCTTCTTTCAGGCCCATAGTCTTCTCCAGATAACCTTTTTCAGGAGCTTTTCCATTCAGGTCTGGCATAGGAAGGGATTCGGTTTCAACTCCTTCAAAAATGCTGTCATAGTATTTCTCAGCTTTTTTGTATTTGCCCTCTTTCATCTGCTGCTCTTCGTCAAGGGCCGCATCAAATCCGGTATAGGTCTCTTTCTCCAGCTTTTCGCCCATATAAGCCTTGTTGATATCTTCGAAAATAATATCGTAAGAGTTTCCATCCGCAATAATATGGTGGAAATCAGTAAAGAGATATTTCTTATCTTCTGTCACATAAATTGCCACACGAAGGAGACATCCTTTTTCCAGCTTAAACGGACGTACAAGTTTTTCCTTCTGGCTGGCAAATTTCTCATTTGTGGTCTCGATCACTTCCGGCACAAAAGTCTCATTGCCTGGGCGCTGTACCATCTCCCCATTATCGTCAAGATATACCTGTGTGAGCAGATAGGAATGGGCATTTACCATTCTGGCAACTGCATCAGATAATTTCTGGGTATCCACTGCAGGATCCAGTTCAAACAGGAAGGGGATATTGTATACGGTACTCTCCGGATTCTTGCTGCATTCTGCAAAAATACCCTTCTGGGAACCGGTAAGAGGATACACATCCCTTTTCTCGTAGGTTCTGATTTTTGGTGCCAGCATTACATATTGTTCCAGTTTTTCCACGGTATTATTTTCATGGATATCACTTGTTTTTACTGTGACTCCGAATTCATCTGAAATCAGAATGCAAAGCCGCATTGCGCTTATGGAAGAAAGACCGGCCTTATAAAAGCTTGTATCCACTCCGAAAAAGTCATTTTCCACGACCTGGGCAACGATTTCAAAAATCTTCTTCTGCATTGGTGTTTCAGGCTCTTTCAGGTTCTTTGGTGCTGAAACAGGCTTCGGCAATGCTTTTTTGTCGATTTTGCCATTCTGGGTTAACGGCATTTTTTCCAACTGGATAAAGACATCCGGAACCATATAATGTGCCAGGGAATCTGATGCATAGGCAGAAATTTCCTCAGAATCGATTTTATGATCTGCCATATAGTAACAGCAAAGGTACTTATTATCCACAGGAACGGTAATACTGGTGATTATTCCAGGGAAGCTGTTAATTACTTCTTCAATCTCACCAAGCTCAATTCTCAGGCCACGCAGCTTGATCTGATTATCAATTCTTCCAAAAAATTCAATCTCACCATCTGGGGTTATCTTCGCAAGATCGCCTGTCTTATAGGCCCGTTCTCCATTCAGTTCTATGAAAACGTCAGCTGTTTTTTCCGGAAGGTTCATGTAACCACGGCCTACTCCAAGACCTGCTACCACAAGTTCTCCCGTTTCACCATCCGGCAGGATCTTGTTCTCCTTATCCACAACATATACCTTAACATTTCCATTTGGTGCTCCAATGGTAATGTTTTTGCTGTCAGTGATCACCTTCATGGTACAGCTTATGGTGGTTTCTGTAGGACCATAACCGTTCATAATATAAGCATCCGGATTCACAGAGCGGATCTTGTCATAAAGAGCCGGTGGGAAGGCTTCTGCACCTATATCAAAAACCTTAATTCCGGAAACAGCTTCCCGAAGCTGCGGCAGATCGATCATATTGGACAGATAGGTAGGTGTGGTAGTCATAATATCTACTTTATTTTTTATGATCCGTTCACCAAGCATGATGGGATTCAGAATTTCCTCATCGCTTGCGATCACTGCAGTCATTCCATTCGTAAGAGGGAGAAATTCCTCCAGTACCGAAACATCAAATGTCATGGCTGCCATGGAAAGAGAAACGCTTCCTCTGCTTATGTAGCCATAGGTTTCTGCATTTCTTGGGTCCGGGTTTACGAAATTCGCAAGGTTGATATGCTCGATCATAACACCTTTTGGTTTTCCGGTTGAACCAGAGGTATAAATACAATAGCAAAGGTCATGTTCTCTGATTTCCACATCTGGATTTTCTGTGTTTTTATACGCAAGCAGTTCTTCCAGAAGAAGTATGGTACAGGAAAGCTTTGAAAATAATTCCTGACGTTCCTCTGCGATTTCCTTCGTCGTAATAATAAAAGGTGCTCCGGAATCTTGGAAAATATACTGGATTCTGTCATCCGGATAATCCGGTGTTGCTACAGCAAAGGCACCTCCGGACTTCAGAATGCCCTGTCGCACCGCATAAAAATCACAGCAGCGTTCCAGTACAATCCCTACGATTTTTTCCCGGCCCACGCCTTTTTCAATGAGAGAATTGGCAATTCTGTTTGCCCGTTCATTCAGCTGGACATATGTAAGGCTTTCTTTCCCTGCCACCACAGCACATTTGTCAGGATGAAGCCGCACCTGCTCTTCAAACAGCTTTGTTACCGGTTGAAACTCAAAAGAAAAATTGCTTCTTTCGTTGATCACAGACATTCCCTGCACCTCCTAAAAAGATATTATTGTGTTATTCATATCAATCGCACGGATATAATCCATTGATTTTGACACCTTTTTCACAAGCTCTATTCCGTGGATGTCAAATTCCTCATGATCATAGCTGTATTCCAGCGGATTAAAGTTTATTCCATTGTCTCTTATCCGCAGTCTACAGATATCATCCTCCAGACAAAGATTAATGTCTATCCAGTTAGATGTTTTTCCTCCGAATTTAATAATATTTACCGTCATCTCTTCTGCACATACAGCGGCAAGATTTGCCTTATTTCCGGATACTTTATTTTCTTTGCAGAAGTCCATGATTCTTCTGTTCACAGTTCCAGCCTCTTCCATTGTACTCTTTATTGAGAAATCCAGATTGGTTCCTGGATTTTTGTCCGGAACAATGTAAAAGCTTGTATTTTTATGTTTGATTTTTCGGAAAATCCAGGCTGCAATTACAGTTATGATTTCTGTAGCCACAAATCCCACTGCAATTCCATCTATACCGATTCCGTCAACCTGTTTCCACAGACAAATTCCAATAAATGTAGCCGGCAAAACTACCACTGCATTTTCAAGGAATGTGACGAAGCTTGCAATTGCTGTTTCTTCGATAGATTCATAATAGCTTACAGTAAATTTATTCCAGAGATACGGTATTACGCACAGGGCAAAAATGCGCAGTGCCTGAACCATCTGCCTACCCAGCTCTCCACCGCCGCTGCCAAACAAAATAGTGATCTGCTCCGTAAACAGCATGATAAGGACAAATATCACTGCCAGCACGATATAACTGTATTTCAGCATTTTTTTGCAAAGAACGCGGATTCCCACATAATCCTTTTCGCCAAAAAGGATTCCGGCAACATTTGGAATCACACCAATAATTCCGCCGGTAAGCATTTCCACGATCAACAGAACATTGTCACAAACCGTAAATACTGCCATTCCTTCTTCCCCAGTCTGGTTCATAATGATCGTATTCAATCCCAGTGCCTTTACAAAATTAGTAGCCATAAAAACAAGCATGGGCACGCCTGTTACAACCGCCTCTTTAATTATGGCAAAGTCTTTTATCCTTAGCCGGACAAAGCGGATATTTCGTTTATCAGAACGCACGTACAGCAGGAAAACTCCCATAGCAAACAAAAATCCAAGTACTGTAGATAAGGACGCACCTGCAATTCCAAGAGGAGTGAATCTGAGGAAAATATAATCCAGCACAAGGTTTATCACGTTCGCCAGAATAAGGTATACAGATGCCAGCTCCGGATGATTCTCTACCCCAAGGTAGCTTACCATCATCAAGCCAATTCCAATCACCGGTGCACCAAGCATGCTCACACGAAGATAATCTCTGGTATAAGCAGTCAGCATTCCGTCTCCGGATACAAGAAGCCGGGCAATGGGATCTGCTGCAGGAAATGCGCAGATTGAAAAAATCAGGCCCACAATAAGTGTCACTATGAAAGTAGCAGAAAATAATCTGGAAGCACCTTCTCTGTCACGCTTGCCAAGCATATTTCCCACTGCTATGGAGCCGCCTACTCCAAGGCAATAACCGGTTAGCTGAACAATGGTTTCAACGGGAAGACTCATTGTAACAGCAGCCATTGCTTCTACACCAATTAAATTACTTACCAAAATCGTGTCCACAATGTTTCCCAGCTGAAGGGCCAGAGACATCATAATGCCAGGAATAATATACTTATTCAGCTTTGCATTCAGTAATCTGTTATTTCGTTTCTCCATCTGTTCATCCCCTTTACATTTATAGGAATATTGCCAAATAAATTCAGCTTTCCCCCGTATTTATTTATAATTTAACAAAAAATCTGACATATTTCAACAAAATAGAAAAAATAACCCTATATTTATCGAAAACAGCGTGTCTTTTATTACATAGAAAAAGCCCGTGTTCGAATACAAGAATCGAATCACGGGCATAGAGAAATCAAGCGGTTAAATGCAATTGAAGCAAGCTACCTGGTGTCCTTTTTCTATCTCCTGCAGCACAGGAACCTCTGACCTGCAGCGTTCTGTAGCATACGGACAACGGGTATGGAATTTACATCCGGATGGCGGATTGTAAGCACTTGGCACATCCCCTTCCAGAATGATCCGCTGACGTTTCCGCTTCACATCCGGAAGCGGAATGGCAGAAAGAAGCGCCTTTGTATATGGATGCATAGGATTGGAATAGAGCTGTTCTTTTTCTGCGATCTCAGCCACACTTCCAAGATACATAACTGCAATACGGTCACTGATATGACGGACCACGCTCAGGTCATGGGAAATAAACAAATAGGTCAGATTTTTCTTCTGCTGCATACTTCTCATAAGATTCAGAACCTGGGCCCGGACCGATACATCCAGTGCTGAAACCGCCTCATCACAGACAACAAATTCCGGATTCAGGATCAGCGCCCTTGCAATTCCGATTCGCTGTCTCTGTCCACCTGAAAACTCGTGCGGAAAACGATTCAGATACTGCTTATCCAAACCTACCTCCTGAAGAATCTCTTCTACCATTTCACGACGTTCTGCCTTGGCACCAACCTTATATACCTCAAGAGGTGCACTGATCAGATCATATACTGTCATTCTCGGGTTCAGAGAGCTATACGGATCCTGGAAAATAATCTGCAGCTTCCGGCGCATTTCCCACATTTTCTTCTTATCATAAGTGAGAATATCTTCTCCATTGTAGAGAACCTGACCTTCCGTTGCCGGAATCAGGCGCAGGATCGTTCTTCCCAGAGTGGATTTCCCACAGCCAGACTCTCCAACCAGACCCAGAGTCTCTCCTTTTTTTACAGAAAGACTGACATGGTCAACTGCTTTTACTACGGATGGCTGACGACTCAGAAGACCTTTTTTTGCCGTAAAATATTTTGATAAATCTTTTGTTTCCAACAAAATATTCCTGTTCTCACTCATTATTTCTCACCCTCGTATCTAAAGCAGCTTACCAGAGAATTTTCAACATGGTAAACGCCCGGTTTTTCTTTCATGCAGCGTTCTTTTCCATAGGGACACCTAGGGGCAAATCTGCAGCCTGCAGGCATATTTCCCGGTACCGGAACAGTACCTTCGATGGTATTCAGCATTTCCACATCCTCATCCAGCCTTGGGATAGAATTCAGAAGTCCCTGTGTATACGGATGCTTCGGTTTTTCAAAAATATTCTCGATGCTGCCATATTCCACTGCTTTTCCTGCATAAAGAACAAGCACATCATCAGCGGTCTCGGCAACTACCCCCATATCATGAGTGATCAGCATAATCGCTGTTCCCATTTTTTCACGGAGCTCACACATCAGTTCCAGGATCTGTGCCTGAATGGTTACATCCAGCGCTGTAGTCGGCTCATCTGCAATCAGTAATCTTGGCTCACAAGACACGGCCATGGCAATCATTACTCTCTGGCGCATACCACCGGAAAGCTGATGAGGATATTCCTTCATTCGTTTCTCAGGCGCTGCGATCCCAACACGTTTCAGAACATTAACAGCTCTTGTCCAGGCCTCTTTTTTGCCGCAGTTCTGATGAAGCATAATCGGCTCCATCAGCTGATTTCCTATAGTCAGAGTCGGATTCAGCGCTGTCATCGGGTCCTGGAAGATCATGGCAATATCGTTTCCTCTGATTTTGCACATTTCCTTCTCCGGAAGTCCTACCAGTTCCTTTCCGTCCAGCTTAATGCTGCCTCCGGAAATCCGCGCATTGCTGCTAAGAAGCTGAAGAATAGACATAGATGTAACACTTTTTCCGCATCCGGACTCCCCTACGATTCCAAGGATTTTGCCCTTCTCTACAGAAAAACTTACACCATCAACAGCTGTATTGATTCCTTTTTTGGTTTGAAATTGTACCTGTAAATTCTCTACTGAAAGTAAAGATGCCATAGTTGTGCTCCTTTTCCCTGCTTGTTACTCTTTATCCCACTCCCAGGAAGACCAGTTCAGACCATTAAAGTCTGCAACATTCAGGTTCTTCATGCTCTTATTGTAAGCGGTAAGAAGATTCTTTGTATATAAGTATCCCATAGCTGCTTTTTCTACAACCTTTTCCTGATACTCATCGAAATATGGTTTTCTTGCATCGAAGGTAAGCTCTGCATTTCCTTTGTCGATCAGATCAGAAAGCTCTGTATCCTGAAGCTGGCAGAAGTTGCAGGAGCTTCCCGGATAGATCATCTCACGGCTTTCGCTTGGATCCAGAGTTCCGCCGGAGCCGATGATTCCAAGATCATGCTCCCCGTCAAGCATACGACTCATCAGTGTTGCAAAATCCATCTGCTCAATTTCTACTTTAACACCAACATTTGCAAAATCCTGTACGATCAGGGCTGCACATCTTTCGGTAATGCTGTTTCCGGAAGAAATGAAGAATTTCAGCGTCTGATCAGATGGGAAGCCTGCTTCTGCAAGCATTTCTTTTGCTTTTTCAGGATCATACTGAACCTGAACCTTATCGTTATAATATGGACTTACCGGCGCGATCGGTGTCATGATCGGAGTTCCCTCTCCCATGAGAAGACCATTTACTAGTACATCACGATTGATTGCCATATTTAATGCCTGACGAACCTCCTGAGTCAGATATTCCTTCTGGGTATTATAGATCAAAGTGGAATAAGAGGTTGTAGGAACAGATTCTGTTACCAGATTATCCTGGGCTTTGGCTGTTTCCCAGTCATCTGTCAGTACGGAACCATATCCGATCATATCAAGCTCGCCGTTCATAAGACCGGAAAGAACGTTTGCGGACGGTACCACACGGATAATAAGACGGTCGATTTTCGGAGCTCCAAGATAATAATTTTCGTTCTTTGTAAACTCCATACGCTCACCATTGATCTCGCTGTCGTAGATAAATGGGCCGGAGCCTACCGGGTTTGCCCAAAGGTCAGGACCATTGATCTCTTCTGCTGTTTTTCCCTCAAATACATGTTTCGGGATAATGAAAACAGTGTCAATGTCCTGAAGGAAAGTATCCGGATACATAGCCTCTTTTAATTTGAAGGTTACTTCGTAATCACTGTCTGCTGTTACTTCAATAGAATCTTCAGAAAGTTCAGCACCAGACTCATCAACACCTGCAATATACTCCAGATGGTAACGGCTCTTTGCATCTACAGACGGATCTGAGTACATCTGATAACTAAATACAACGTCCTCTGCTGTAACCGGCTCTCCATCAGACCACACTGCATCCTCATGAAGCTTGAAGGTTACTGCATCGCTGGCATCGTTTACCGTCCAGGATTCAGCAAGACGTCCCTCGATGGAACCGTCAGCATTTGTCTGTGTCAGACGGTCATAGATCTGGTCACAGATAAAGCGTGTGTAATTGCTCGTGGTATTCAGTGGCATCATAGTATCCCATGCCTGGTCCATAGCTGCTGTTACCACTTTCTCTTCTGACTCAGCGGCTGCCGGCACAGCAAATGCTGTTACCATAGTTCCGGCGAGAAGAAGGGCTGCGGCTTTTTTCATGTTGATTTTCATAATTTTCCTCCTTTTGCCCGTAGGCGTATTTTATAAGATTAAATGCCTTTTCGTGCAAGCACGAACGGCCTTTAACTTTGTGATTTCGATATCACAGCTTTATTTTGGGATCAAGAGCATCGCGGATGCCATCACCCAGAAAATTAATACTTAACACAGTGATCAGAAGCGCAAGTCCCGGCGGAAGCCAGATCCATAACTTCTGGGAAAGCACAGTGATGGACTGTGCGTCATAAAGCATATTTCCCCAGCTTGCTCCCGGAGGCTGTACACCCATGCCAAGGAAGCTTAAGGATGATTCAGAAAGAATGGCGCTTGCCATCTGGAACGTGATCGCGATCAGAATCGGGGCAAAAGAGTTTGGAAGAACATATTTTGTCACGATTTTGAAATTTGATGTTCCGATTGCCCTTGCAGATTCTACATATTCTTTCTCCGATACAGACAAGACATTTGCATAGATCAGTCTGGCGAACTGTGTCCAGCCAAGTACACCGATCACACAGGTTACAGACCAGACAGATGGTCCGAGAACTGCAACCAATACCAGGATCAATACAATTGACGGGAAAGACATGAAAATATCTGCAATTCGCATAATAATTGCTTCTGCCTTTCCTCTTGCGTAGCCGGCTACCAGTCCAAGAGGTACACCGATTGCACAGCTGATCAGTGTAGAAACAAATCCAACCAGCAAAGAAGTTCTTCCACCATACATCAGTCGGGCAAATACATCACGCCCGATGGCATCGGTTCCAAGGATATGTGCCCCTCCCGGTGCAGCGGAAAAAGCAGTGTAGTCAGAGGTATACGGATCCAGTTTCATGACAATCGGAAGGAAAACCACCATAAGGATTTCCACGATCAGGACCACCAGACCTGCCATAGCCATTTTGTGCTCTTTCAGTTTATCAAGTACCTCGGAAAGATAGCTTACGTTTTCGTTTTTCTGTTTTTTCATTTCTGTGTTCTATCCTCCCTTATTTATAACTGATTCTCGGATCCAGGATTCCGTATGCCACATCCGTAAGGATATTTGCAATCAATACCGCAGCAGCGATCATAACGGTAATTCCCATGATCACCGGATAATCTCGTCCATTGATGGCAGTTACCATCAGGGAACCAATTCCCGGCCAGCCGAAAACCTGCTCTGTTACCACCGCACCTCCCACGATGGAAGGAATGGACATTCCCACAACTGTGACAACCGGTGTAAGAGCGTTCTTCAAGGCATGCTTCATGATCACCTTCCATTTGCCAAGACCTTTCGACTTGGCGGTACGGATGTAATCATCCTGCATAACCTCAAGCATACTGCTTCGCATGTGCCGTACCCAGCCTCCGATCTGCTGGAAAGAAAGTACCAGGCAGGGAAGAATCATATGCTTCATCAAATCTCCGAAGGAATGAACCCCACTGGAGCTGTACATTCCGCCAGACGGCAGAATCTTAAACACAATCGCAAACAGATAAATAAATACCAGACCAACAAAGAAGTTTGGAGTAGCCATCATCAGCATGGAAAGACCGCCGGAAAAATAATCTCTTCCTGAATTTGGCTTGGATGCCGCAAAAATTCCCAGGGGAATGGATACGATCAGTGACAGCAAAATGGAACTTGCTGCCAGAATCGCAGTGGCCGGAAGTCTCTCCAGAATCATGGCTGCAACCGGTCTTTGTGTGCTGTACGAAAATCCCAGATTTCCTGTCAGCAGCTGCTTCAGCCAGGTAAAATATTGGATGATCACAGGCTGGTCCAGTCCCAAGGCCACTCTCTTACGCTCCAGCTCTGCCGGAGTGATTCCCGGATCTGCCAGAAGGGCATCCAGTGGGGAACCTGGCGCCATGTTTAAAATAAAATACGCCAGTATGGTGATTCCGAAAAAAGTGGGAATAGCAACCAGTATTCTTTTTAATATGTATTTCCACCTCATAGCGTTTTCTCTTCCTCTCCTTTTCCTACCATGATACGGATGATTTCTTTATCCGTTTCGCACATGCCGTCTTTTGCCAGCTGGCCTACATTCCGGATGGTATTTTCTACTCCATGAGTGACGATTCCGTCTCCTCCATAGAACTGCTGCCCCTGAATATACATCTCATAGCCCATGATTCCGGCATCAACAGCTGCTGAAATCTTGGCTGCACAGGAGGCCTTCGCTCCATCACAGATAATTCCGGAAACAATTGCCAGGGAATTCACAATTGTATGTGCAATTACCTCATAATCACCGCCATAAAGGTATGCAATTCCCGCACCACTTCCGCATCCGGCACTTACTGCACCACAGTAGGCAGAAAGAGTTCCGATTCCGGTTTTCAGATGAATGGTCACAAGATTGGAAAGCACCAGGGCACGGAGCATTTTCTCATGGGAAACCTGCAATTCTCTGGCAAATTCAATGACCGGAATACTGGCCGTCATACCCTGATTGCCGCTTCCGGAATTGATCACCACCGGAAGCTCGCAGCCATTCATCCTGGCATCAGAACCTGCCGCAGCTTTCGCTCTGGCACGGATCTTGATATTATCGCCATAAGTGTGTAGAAGCACTTTTCCGATATTCGCTCCATAGTTTCCGCGAAGCCCCTCCTCAGAAATCGCCATATTGTAACGGATCTGACGCTCCAGAACCTCTTTTACATCTTCTACATCTACCGTATTGGCAAACTCAATAATGTCTTCTATATTTAATATAGAATGATCGGTTTTGGTCTGTTTCTCTTCGGAACAAGCATCTTTTCGGAAAACAGACTGACCATTCTTCTCGATAAGAATGATATTGGTATGCGTATCCACAATGCGGACACGGGCAGTATCCGTCCCCTTTCCGACTGTCAGATCGATTTCAAATACATGGCCGGTGGAAGCCGGAATAATTCTGGGTTTCACCTGTTCCATGTAAGCTTTGATTTCTTCCTTCTGGCTAGGGGTAACCCCTGCAATAACCTCAAGAAGCGCTTCTGCATCTCCCGCAATCACACCGGCGCACAACGCCGCAGCAATTCCCCGCATGCCGCCTGTATTGGGAACAATTACACTCTTGACATTCTTAATGATGTTTCCGCTTACCTTAATATCCAGAGTATCCGGCAGTTCACCAAGAGTTTTTCTTGCCACAGCACCTGCGTAGGCAATTGCTATCGGTTCCGTACATCCCATTGCAGGAATCAATTCTTCTTCCAGAATTTTCACATAATCCTGATACTTTTTATCACATTTCTGCAAGGCCTTATCCTCACTTTCACATAACAATATAGCCACTTTAACACACTATTCTTGTAAAATCAATTACTTTAATTTTTTTATACAGCTTGCTAAATTCTTTAAAAGTAATCGTATCCCCCATGAATATCCACAACACTTCCGTTCATGTAGCCATTTTTCAGAATTTCGTAGGCCATATCTGCCACTTCAGAAATCTCTCCAAAGCGGTGGAGGGCAATCTTGCGGTTGATCCGCTCATAGCTTTCCGGGGTTCGGTCTTTATGCCAGCTGGTTTCAATAAAACCTGGAGCAATGGCATTGACACGGATTCCCTTGGGCTCCAGCTCCTTTACCAGAGATTTGGTAAGAAAATGTATAGCAGATTTGGTAACACCGTAAACTAACGAAGATGAGTAAGCCTGCTGGCCTGCATAGGAACCGGTAAAAAGAATGCTGCCGCCTTCACTCATAATGGGGCGAAGCTCCTTCACCAGAAATACCGGCACTGACAGATTCGTATTTACGATCTTAGACCATTCTTCGAAGGTATAGTCCTCGAATTTGGCATAGGTGCTGATCCCTACATTATTTACCAGCCAGTCTGCATGTCCTGCTTCTTCTTTGATCCGGGAAACAAACTTCATCATCTCATCATAGGAAGACATATCAGCCTGGATCAGGCGAATCCTCTTCTGGTTTTCTTCTGACTGGGCATGAAGAAATTCTTCCGCCTGTGCTTTGTTATGTCCATAGCTTACATATAAAACATCCTCCGGCGCAGTATTTCCAAGAATTTTCTCTCCGATACCCCGTCCGATTCCAGAGGTTCCGCCGGTGATTATAATAACTTTGCTCATGGGATTCATCCCCTTTCTTTTTTGTAAACTAGTACAGTGAATATTAAGTAACCGCCATATTGACTTGTCTGATTTTTCATATGCTGCGTTGTCGTCAATCGCCGTAGCCACCGCTACGCCTCATTCCTCCGCCTTGCATATGAGAAAATCATCCTACGTCAATATAACAGATACTTAATTTTCGCTGTACTAGTATCATTTTATATGGCAAGAACCAGGTCACGCCTCCAACATTTATTGAAAATCCCCTGGTTCTTATCATCTTTTTATTAATTTTATAAATTCATTAATCTGTCATAAATATCCTTCGGAATATAAGGCTGCTGGTTATGGATTGGCTCTCCAAGGCAAGTCTTTGGATAAGCAAAGGTGCCTGGCTCCATGCAGATTTCCAAAAGCTTCGGTGCATCTGTTTCCTGCAAAAATGCCGTCCCTTTATCCTTTATTTCCCCTGTTTCCACAGAGGCGCTTCTGATTCCGTAGGCCTTGGCTACCTCTGCAAAATTACAGGATGAGAAGCCACTTCCCTCTGACGTATCCGCATAAACCTGTTCAAAATAATCCCTCTGAAGATGACGGATCATTCCAAGGGCATGATTATTCATAACAAGCATGGTAATTGGAAGCTTCTCTCGCTTCACCCACTCCAGTTCCTGGATATTCATCTGGAAAGCACCATCACCGCAAATGCAGGCCACCGGCTTACCTGTGGCATAATAAGCTCCGATTGCTGCGGGGAGTGCATAACCCATAGCTCCATGTCCGCCGGAAAAAAGTAATTTCTGGTCTCTCTGATTATGGAAAGACTGATAGCTCCATACCATATGCTGGCCTACGTCAACAGCCACTGCAGAGGTAGTCTTAAGAGCATCACTTAAATCTGCAATCATACGATTAGGATAACGCTCTGGAGTGGAATCATCTACCTGACGTAACGAAGTACGAATATCTGTACATACAGCCAGCCAGTCACTGAAATCCCAGACTCCCGCACCGGCATATTTTCCCGCTATTGCCGGGTCAATTGCTCTCTCTGCCAGCTTCTTCACAACCTCTGCCCCATCTGCACAGAACTTTAATTCATTGTCTCCATTCTCATGGATATCTCGCTGTAAATTATAGCGATCTATATCCACCCGGATAATTTTTGCATTTTTTGCAAATTCATGTACTTTCGTACCAATTTGGCGGGTGCACAAGGAAATTCCCAGACAAATAAGCAAATCGCTTTTTGCATTGGCAATCATATTTGCATAACGGTGTCCATAAGCTCCTCCGATACAGCCAAAATTCAGCGGATCATCCCATGGCAAGGCAGACATCTCCAGCACACTTGTAATTACTGGAATCTTCCACTTGCGTGCCAGAGTGAACAATTCCTCACGAACCTCTTTGTCGCAGATGCCATGTCCCAGCATGATCACCGGACGCTGTGCCTGCTCAAGCGCCTCACAGATTGCCTCTGTAGCTTTTTCACATACGTCGTCTGCAGGCGCACCATCAGCCAGCCAGCTTTCCTTCTCTGCTATCTTCACATCCCCTCGCTGAATATTCATAGGCAGATCAATAAGCACCGGTCCCTTTCGTCCCGAATTTGCAATATGATATGCTTTATTCAGTTCCTTTACAATATCCTCAGCTTCCCGGATCTGCACTGCATATTTGGTCACCGGCTTCGCCATGGCAACCATATCGATTTCCTGAAATCCCTGCTGACGAAGTCCCTGAATCCCTGAATATTCATAAGTATTCAGCTGTCCGGTAAGAAAAATCACCGGCAAAGAATCAAAATATGCATCTGCAATTCCGGATAACAGATTCACCGCTCCCGGACCACTTGTCGCATACGCACAGGCACATCGCTCTCCCGCCTGTGCATAACCGCATGCTGCAAAAGCAGCACCCTGCTCATGGTAGCTGGAATGGCTTTTTGTATGAGGATTTTTCTCTATAGAATCAACCAAATGGGCGATCATAGTTCCCTGATATCCAAAGAAATCATGAATTCCCCTTCTCTGCAAAAAATCAACAATATAATCAGTTACTTTCATTTCCAGAATTTCTCCACCTTTTTCTTCAGATTCGTACGTCCTGCTTTCTCCAGGACTGCCAGATAAATGTGCTGAATTTCCTCATCCGGTATGAATACTTCATCATTCTTAAGACTCTTTACCATAGCCCTTGTATATGGGGCAAAAATCTTCTCCAATGCCGGATAATCCTTATTCTTGTATAAATTTGTAATATATTCTTTATTGTCCAGATAATATTTCTCCAGCTCAATCTTCGAAGCGCAGAACTTTACATAATTCCAGCTCCAGTTCAGATACTCCTTCTTCCTACGGGCACGTCCCGACTTCCTGCGGGCACGATTGCGCTTTCGGATCAGACTCTTCTGGCTTCCCACTTCCTGGAAATAATCCTGGAATGGAATACGGGCACTAACCATCTCCGATAGCTTGAATGTATATTTATCCAGAATTTTCTCCTGATAGTTTTCCCCGTAATATCTCTGAAGATACGTGTAGGTATCCTCCGGCACCGGAAATTTCTTTCCATCAATTTCCACGATTCCAGTCTCATCAAAAATCTCTCTGGGAAAATATACCGCCTTTTTCTTCAGACGGACTACATATTCTTGGGTATCCTCTACATCCATTCTCCTGCAGAGCATACGGTACAGACCTTTCCCAAGACGGGCTCGGCCAGTGACCAGGCGGATTCTCATAGCCCAGCAACAGATTGTCCTCTTTCTGCCCCCTCGGTCTCCATAATGATCTGCCAGCTCATTCCAGCCAACCTCCTGGGCTCTTGTCCACAAATGCGCCAGACGGAAGGACTGTTTTCCACGTAATGGCACAATATCCACACCCATACCCGGATATTTATAATTCCGTCCTTCATTCAGACGAAAGCACAAGGTATCCAGATCTGTGTAACGAAGGAAAAATCCATAAAACCGCTTGTTGTTATTCATGGATTCTACGATCCTGCCTTCAGGAGTCTCCTGCTCTACAGCCAGGCGGAAACGCTCCATATCACCGGTTCGCATATAAACCACTCCTGCATGGGGACTGGTAATCTCCTGTCCCGTCACACAGCACAAGGTAAGCTGCGGTCCCAGATAATAAGGAATTCCTTCTCTTTTGCATATTTTGTCTATTTCAGTCAGAAGCTTTACAACTTCCTTAATCTCTCTATTCAAAGTATGTCTGCTCCCATCTATCCATTTACTGAAATCGGCCTGCATGGCTTCGTGATCTGCGTTCACAGTAACTCTACATGCACTCTTTCACAAACTGCTGCAATTCTTCTATGCTTCCGTATTTATTCAGCCACAGATCCATAAAATCAGAAGCATCTCCTGCTTTGGCATAAACTGAAGATTTTCGGCTTCCTTCATATAAATCTGTAAGAAAAATCCTGGAAAGCTCTGTCCTTACAAATCCGGTTCCGTTCTGGCGAAATGCCTTCCTGTAATTCTCAAAGGCTGCAGCTGTCTGCCCCTCTTTTCTTTTTATATCTCCAATTACTTTATACACCTGGGCACGCTTGTCCTTACGGATCTGTCCATCCTTAGCCCGCTCTGCCAGCCATTCCAGTTCATCAGACTCGCTGGTATATACAAGTTCCGTCCGAATCTTCGCAAGCTCTCCTGGATAACCAAGCCGTTCCCATGCCTTTGTCAGTGCGCGCTTGTAAATCTGAATATCATTACTCTCATTGGTACTCTCTGTACGTTCCTTCTCAATCCTCTCCAGAATTTCCCCAATGATTTCTTCCATCTCAGAACAATTCCCTGCAACACTGGCTCTTGCAAGGTAGTAATACTCCCGGACTGCCGGATTCTCAGGCAAAAGCCGGTACCACAATGCCATAAGCCGCATAGCTCCATCCTTCTGTCCAAAGTCCAGAAGCTGCTGGCAGGTCTTCACTGTTTCTTTGGCGTAAGGACTCAGGAATTTATCCAGCTCTAACTGCGTAATCCCGTTATTCGTCTTCTCACGGGCATCTGCAAATACTTCAAGTGCATCTGCACATCTTCCCTTCATCCACAGCAATTCGCCCCTGTATTTCAGGAAATATCCATCTTCCGGAAATTTCTGCAATGCCTCATCGATATAAAGCTCCGCTTCCACAATGCCGATTCCATTACGGGCACGTTCCATCAGAAAACGGCTTTTAAATTTCACAAATCCGGGAACCTGGGGATAACGTGCCATCAGTGGCTCCATTGTCTCTTCAGCCTCACGGAAACGCTTAAATTCATAATCGCATACTGCTCTTCTGAAAAGCTCAATATCAGCCTTCAGCCGGGCCATCTCTGTGGGAAAGGTTCCTGTCTGCTCCTTCACTGCCAGCATTCTCCAGGCCTTACCGATCCGCTCTGTATAAACCAGGGTCAGCATTGCCGCATAAAACAGCTCATCACTGATTTCCAGCAAAACAGGATGATAAAAAGCATAGATTCCCCCAAAATCCTCCCTGCCAATAAATGCAGCACTTAACTGAACCTGAAAATATTTTGTAAATATTTCGTTTAATTCTGTAAAATCACGCTCTTCCAGCAATTGCTTCACACTGCGCTTGCTGTTGGAAATGTGCGCTTCCAAATCCATCACCGTACTCTTCGCCAGCAAAAGGTTCCGCTTATACTGAAGACGATGATTCCGCTTCGCCCCTGCCAGAGAATAAATCTTCCTCCAGATGGAATCCCTGCGCAGCTTACTCTTACGGATTCCAGGCAGATAATCATCGCGAAGCTCCCTGTAAGTAATTCCTTCGACTGTAACTGCATCGTGGGACTCTCTCTCCCCGTGAGGCGGAATATAAGACCATTCATCTCCGTAATGCCAGATCAGATAATCACTCATTCGATTCGGCACCATTACCTTGGTGTCCTCAAAATTCATATATTTCACAGGGAACATCATATCCTTGTCAAAAAGGAACGGACAGCCTCCCCAACGCATGGCATAACGGGGACAGTCAGCCTCCTGATAGGAGTACATGATCTTCTCCAGTTTCTTCAAGGTGCGGTCCTTCCCCAGAAAAGTATAAGAAAACAGCCAGCGCAGATACGTGGTCACAGGAATCTCCCACCGCGCGCCGTAAACAACTACCAGATTTACCAGTTCGGAATAAATCATCATATGAGTACGATATTTCTCATATTCCCTGTCATCTGCCGGAATAGGATCCAACGTCAGCACATCAATGATCTCACCGGCACTGTCACGTCCGATAATCTGATGCTTATGCAAGGCACAGCTATCTGTAGCAACATATCTCGGAAACGTATTGGTATAATTGCGATCAACATCCACACACTGAAGGGCACGATGCTCCGGAAGTACAGAACCGGATATCTCCACAAGCTTATTCCAGTCATCTCTTGGCATATAAATATCCACGTCATCATCCCAGGGAATAAATCCCTCGTTCCTGACAACGCCTATAGCCGTTCCCCCTGCCATAACATATCTCAGATCATTCTCTTTACAGATCTCATCCAGCTCACGAAAAAGCTGCAGCAGATGCTCCTGTTTCTCTGTCATTGGTTATCCTCTCTGATTTATGATTTCCAGAATGTCTGCCAGCGTCTCGGATTCCTCATTAAAAAGTCTGGTACATTCTGTTCTCTCGTCACTGATCATAATAAGCAGTTCCTGCAAAAGGTAACGAAGTCCGTTCCCCTCAAAGTTAAAGCAGAACCGCTTCAGACCCTTGCTGTCGTCAATCTTCGCCTCAAAGTAACCTGTATTCCACCAGTCTCCCGGAATGGTAACACGGCCTCTGGTACCGATTACAACGAACTCATCCTCTACATCCACCGTGGTACCGATTTCAACAGTGGCAAGGGCATCCTTATATTTCATGGTAATCATATCGTAAATGCAGTTCCCGGACTTATCCTTCACCACATTAGACTTCACTTCCTGGTAATTCCGTCCCAATATCTTGATGATCGCACATAAAGGCAGCACCGCCGTCTCCTGAAAGCTTCGCCCGCCCTCGAAATGATCCTGGGAAATGGAGCATTTTACACAAACAATATCTCCGACCAGTGCACTGTGAGTCTGCCATACAAGCTGATTAAACGCTCTGAGATACACCAGATTGATTTTCTCCACAAGAAGCACATTGTGGGCAGCTGCAAGAGCAAACAATTCTTTCAGAGTCTCCTTCTTCCCAGTCATAGGCGCATCACTGATCACATATTTGCCAAGCTCCAGTGATCTGCGAATATATTTCTCACGCTTCTTCTGCTCAGTCTTAATGTATACCATATCCACCTGGGACAAAAAGCAGTCGAAGCCTTCCTCCCATTCCCGGGCATCTCCCTCCACACTATAGTAGGAATCCAGCTCATATTTATCACAAAATGACTCCGCTGCTGCTGCATTCTCTGAAAAAACACATTCCACATGAAGCCCGCTGACATACTTCGTTTCCCACACAATACCATTATCCTGATCATCATCTGTGACCACTCCCACCGTATAAGTGGTTCCTTCACCTCGCAGCTTGGTGCTGGAAATATTCTTGGTTCTCTCCAGATACACCACATCGCAATAATTCTTCAGATAGTCAAACTTGCCTCTCCAGTCGGAACCCAGTACAAGAAGATCTATCTTATACTTGATGATATCGCTAAGCTTCTGTCCCTGATATTCCTCTATAATGATCTCGTCAGCAAAGCCTGTGCGGCGCACATTCTCGATTCGCTTCAAAAGGCTGTCCCGCACATTCAGCTTTCCTCGCTCAATGTCGTAGCTCTCACTGGTTACGCCCACGATCAGATAATCACCCAATGCCTTCGCTCTTTTTAAAATATTATAGTGTCCTTCATGAAACAGGTCAAAAGTTCCATAGGTAATTACTTTTTTCATATTATTTTCCCCAAAAGAATAGCCTTAAATACGTTTAGTATAACACAATTTATATGGTAAGTCATTATGAAAAAAAGACAATCCCTGCCTAGGACTGTCCTTCTTCATGCGTCTCCTTCTCTTCTGTATCCAGCGTCGCGGCCAGTTCTTCAATGGCCATTCTTCGCTGAGCCAGTATCTCAAACCGGTCTTCCTCATTATTATCATACTCGTCTTCCAGGCCTTCATCTTCCACCTTCTTATCACGCTTAAAAAGGATGAACGTAATCAAGCCCATAACATTCGTATAAATCCAGTCTACCGGAAGACTTCCCAGAATCAGTACCAATACCACTGATACTCCGAACAGCACCCAAAGATTCATCATCTGAGGAATGTTCAGGATCATAAGGCCGTTCATCAGAATCAAAATCGGATAATGGAAAAAGTAAATTCCCATTGTATTCCGTCCAAGAAAAATAAAAGGATGTCTCTTATCTGGAATCAGTACCAGCAATGCAAAAATAACGGTAAAAGATATAAGATACATCATTCCTCTTACTACCATTCCCTGAACATTATCCATTCCACTGGCAAGATAGGAATGATTTCCCCGGAAAAGATCTACCGGGATATTATTTCCAATCATATAATTGGTCGCTACAAACAGCAAAATGATCACAAAAAGTGCAACCACGATCTTACCTTTAAATTTGCGGATTACCTTGGTATATTCACTCTTCCACAAATAGCCTGCCACGAAAAAAGGAAAAAATACTACAACTCTGGAAGCAGACAAAAATGTACTGAATTCCATTCTGGTACCCGCCCACAATGCAAAAGCAATACTAAGGGGTACAATAAACCGAATCCTGCCAAAAGCTTCAATCGTCAGACGATATGCAAACAATGCAAGCACATACCACATAACCGTTCCGGATGGTCTGAGAAGTTCATAGCTCATATTATTCCCAAGCCACATCTGGGCCGCCCAGGTAAGAGTATATCCAAGAATGTATGGAATCAATAAGTTCTTAACATTCTTTAATACATCCTGCGGCTTCTTAGACAAATAACCGGAAATAAAGATAAACGCTGGCATATGAAATATTGTAATTCCATACCAGACAAAGCGCACTACCTGATCTGCCTTTACCAGTTGGAATGCAATAATATGATTAAAAACCACTAGAAAAATCAAAAATATTTTTATATTATCTACAAGATAAGAATATGGGATTTCTTGTTCCTTCGTATTCTTGCTCATTTTAGCCACCTTTATACTCAGACAGACCTTCGCTTGCAGTCATGTCAATTTTATGAATAAAGGATAACATACTTTTGTGAATTTTGGAACAACTTTTTAATAAATTGAAATATTTGCCTGTTTATGATTCCCCAAATACCTGCTGATGCAACCTACGCCCTGTAGGGGTTGCAGCAAGACCTCCTTCTGCAGTTTCCTTCAAAGCTGCCGGCATTACATCGCCAACCTTTTTCATTGACCAGATTACTTCATCAGCAGGAATCGCACTTCTGATTCCTGCAAGGGCAAGCTCTGCTGCTACAAACGCTCCTGCTACGCCAGAAGCATTTCTCTTGATACAGGGAATCTCAACCAATCCGGCAACCGGATCGCATACAAGACCCAGAATATTCTTAATAGAAGTCGCTATTGCAGACTCAATCATCTCCAAAGTACCACCTGCAAGCTCTACAATAGCCGCTGCAGCCATAGCGGAGGCAGAACCGCACTCTGCCTGGCAGCCTCCCTGAGCACCTGCAAGACAAGCGTTATTTGCAATTACCATTCCTACTGCTGAAGCCGTAAAAAGAGACATCACACATGCTTCTTCTGTAAGCTGGTACTGATCCTGCATGGTCAACACTGCCGCCGGAACGATTCCGCAGCTTCCTGCTGTAGGCGCTGCCACAATTCTTCCCATAGAGGCATTCAACTCCGATACCGCCAAGGCACGATAAAGTGCACCCCCAAGAAGAGGGCCTGTAAGGTTTCTGCCCTGTTCTACCGCTTCTCTCATACGATAAGCATCGCCACCGGTAAGGCCACTGGTGCTTTTCAGATCCGGAGCACTGCCTGGCTGGATACAAGATGCCATAACCCGATAGTTGTCCCTCATTTTTTCGTATACTTCCTGCTGCGTCAACTCCATCTGTTCTGCCTGCTGTTCCAAAACCAGAGCAGATAAACGGCACCCCCTCTCCTTCGCTGTCTTTAGCAGGGCCTCTATTGAATGATAGTTTAAATCCACAACGATTTCTCCTTTATTATTGATTTCCTTTTCGCTATACACGCTCTAGCATAGTGCTAGAGTAAATATTCTCCAGTCTGTTGATCCGATCATTTAGTTCCGGACAAAAATGACTGTCACTTTCGATCGTCATTACTGCAAGTCCGCCTTTAGCCTCTCGAGCCAGGTGGAAATTACAGATATTTACGCCGTATTCTGCCATTAATTCTGTAACTGCAGCAATGGTTCCCGGCGCATCCTTATGAAGTACGATCAGTGCCGGATTCTGTCCGGTAAGAGAAACCTCCATTCCGTTTACCCGGGTGATCAGAATATTTCCGCCACCAATACTGCTGCCACGAAGAGATACTTTTTCTCCATCGTCTGCTGTCAGAGTAATCTGGGCAGTATTCGGGTGCGCTCCATCCAGTTCTCCGGTCTCAATCTGAATTTCAAGCCCCTCTTTTTTCGCCACATCCAGTGAGAAACGGATGCGTTCATCGTCTGTTTTCATTCCCAGGATTCCGGCTACAATAGCCTTATCCGTACCATGTCCTTTATATGTTTTTGCAAAAGAACCATGTAAAAAAATGTGAGCCTTCACCGGAGTTTTTCCCAGAAGGGCTCTGGTCACAAGACCGATCCGGGCCGCCCCGGCAGTATGTGAACTGGACGGTCCGATCATAACAGGACCAAGAATGTCAAATACATTCATATCATTTTCCTCTTCCATGTATTCAGAAGCGGACCCCCCTTCATTCCCGGCAGTCCGCTCTGTTATTATTCCATAATAACATCAAACTATGCGATTTACAACACAGCTTTACGACACAGATTCCCCCTCACAGAAAATTCCCCGTTTCTTTTCTATAAAGACTATGATAAAATGTCTGTATATGAATCTTTACGAAAGGCCGACAATTCATGAAACGAGTAATTACTTACGGAACCTTCGATCTGCTTCACTATGGACATATTAATCTTCTCCGCAGGGCGAAGGCCTATGGAGATTATCTGATCGTAGCTTTATCTACGGATGAATTTAACTGGAATGAGAAGCACAAGAAATGTTATTTTTCCTATGAGAAGAGGAAATCTCTGCTGGAAGCCATCCGATATGTAGATCTGGTTATTCCCGAGGAGAACTGGGAGCAGAAGGTAAGCGATATTAAAGAATATCATGTAGATACCTTTGTTATGGGAGATGACTGGGAGGGGAAATTTGATTTCCTGAAGCCTTATTGCGACGTAGTGTATCTCCCAAGAACGCCAGAAATTTCTACTACACAGATTAAGGAAGATTTACAGAAATAAAGAAATAAGCAGATATTGACATGCTGACAAAATGCTAACGATATTTCCAGATCCCGTGAAGTGCATAGGACAAAAAGAAACAGGCACTTTTTAACGGTCCGTAACCGACATATCGGTATACCTGATAAGTCATAACTGCAGATTTCGCCTTGTTTCTGGATTTTCCACCTTCTGAGAGACGATATTTCAGATATGGTTTATTGATTCCCGTGGCATGTCCATATTTACGCACTACCTTCAGCCAGGTAATATAGTCCTCATGGCTATCGTCATGCTCCATTGGAAATTCCAATGCCACTTCACGAAGAATCAGAACAGAGGAACAGTTTATGCTGTTGTGCTTCAAGAGCTCGTGAAAGTCCAGTCTGGACTTAACCGGAATATATCTGCCCGTAAAGGTACTATCCGGATTCATGAGATCACGCCCTGTGGAGCAGATTACATCACCGGTTATTTCAAGAGCCGCAAGCTGTGCTGCCAGCTTACCATCTTCCCACCAATCATCCGCATCCAGAAATGCCACATACTTGCCCTTCGCCACAGCTACTCCACGATTACGTGAACTTGCTGCGCCAAGATTGCGCTCATTTTTTATATAGACAAAATCCGGTCTGTTTTCCCAGGGAGCAAGGACAGCCTTCGTTCCATCCGTAGAGCCGTCATCGATGACAATCAATTCTACCGGAACATTCTGGGCATAGACAGACCGCACTGCCTGGGCAATATATTTCTCACCATTATATACAGGCATGATTACAGATATCTGCGGAGCTTTTTCTGTCATCTTCTCTGCGTTAATATTATGAAACTCACAATTCTGTATAGTTCTCAAGCTTTTCTGGTTTTCCACACTATGCACTCCCGCAATCTTCATCATCATAATAAGTCTTTATCAATAATCTGGTAATTTGCCCGGTGTATGTACAAGGCCTTGCCATCCACCATAAGCTTTGTCATTTTCGGCAGGTCATCTGGAATTTCCCAATACACATTGTCTCCGGAAAATGCTGCAATTGGCTGTCCCAACTGAGATTTGATAACCACAACCCGTGATTTGCCAAAGTCATTTTTATATCGATTCAATACTCTTGCCAAGGCTGCATTATCCGTAATTCCATTTCCACCATCACTATCAACCTCGTCAAGTGAAAAATCCACTTCCGGATTCAATCCATTCTGAACAAATACACAGGTATCCCCACAACTTTCAATTTCTTTTCCATCTATAGTAATGGTGATTACTGAGGATAAATCATATCCGGTTACTGCTCTTCCATCACTGTCATAACTAACTGTTTCGATTTTGTTTCCAGTAATACTGATTTTCTTTCCAGACGTCTTCAGGGTCTGATTTCCATAATTATCATAGGTATATACCGTATAATTATTTCCGATCAGAGAACCGTGGATTTCATTGATAATAGAGTCCATTTTACTGCAGCCAGTCAGCAGCACAATAAGGATTGCAGAAAAAATGACTGCGAATATTCGTTTATTTTTCTTTTGCATGCTTCTTCTCCCCGGATATTTTTAACATTTCGCAGTTTAAAAGATATTTATATATTTATAATAGCATAGCAAATTTCAGAATACAAGATTTATCAACTCCCATTTCCCCTTGAAATCCCCTTGTCGAACTGGTACTATTATAGGTAAAAGATTGACGAAGTAACTGTTTTTTTGACCGTAAAGGTTGAATCAGGAAATGGGATAAGGAGTTTTTGATGAAGTCTTTTAAAGTCAGCATCATTTTACCGGTATATAATGTAGAGAAATACCTTGGAGCATGTCTGGATAGCTTACTAGCACAGACCCTTGAAGAGATAGAGATCGTGGCCGTTAATGACGGCAGTACAGATGGAAGCCTGCAGATTCTGCAGGCTTATCAGACGTTGCATCCGGAGAAGCTTTTTATCTTTTCTACGGAGAATCACGGAGTAAGCAGGGCGCGTAACTATGGCTTCGCCCACTCTCACGGAGAATATGTCTGGTTCGTAGACAGCGATGATTACGTGGAGCCAGATGCCTGTCGCCTCCTTTATGAGAAAGCCTCCACAGATGGAAATGACCTGGTTCTTTTCCGCTATTATAATGTAGATTCTGAGACAGGGGCCCGCAAGGAATATATAGCTTCCTGCCACAATCAGAATTTTCGGATTGCAGACAAGCCCTACGAGCTTCCGGCGATTTCTCCATATCCATGGATCAAATTCATTCACCGGAACCTGTTTAACGGACTTTTCTTCCCAGAAGGAATCCGCTTCGAAGATCTTCCTGTAGCCTATCTTCTGGCAGTGAGGGCACGCTCCATCGGTTATCTTGATCAGTGCTTCTATAATTACCGCAAGAATGTAGGCTTCCTCAGCCGCCTCACACCTTCCACCCTTCATATTAAGAATGCGATCATCTTCATGAAGGAGGAGATGGAGAAGCTGGGACTGTTCGGACAGTACCGGACAGAACTGGATTTCATTGCAATCCGCCACTTTTTCTACCGTTTCTGGAAGCTCCTTACCAATTATGAAACGGATCTGAAGGAATTAAAGCTACAGTTGATAAATGAACTTTTCGATTACATAGAATCCAATATTCCAGACTGGGAGAACAATCATTATGTGCGTTACTCCCTGCCACCTCATATTGTACGGTTGCTCTGTCTTTATGGTTCCAGACAGGAAATGATCTCTTTCGTGGAGACCTGCAATGGCATGACGGAACAGCAGCAGAAGGCCTGGATCAAGGAGTATAAGCTCTCCCATAAAATTTCGCCCAGTTATCAGCCTGCAGAAATGATCCACCGGGAGCAGACTGCAGCTCAGTTTTATGGTTTTGCCTATACCGGAAGCCTGGCTCCGGATCCGGAACAGATTCTTCTGGAAGCCAGCCGTGGAAAAGAGATTCCTACCTGGATTCTGAAGCTGCTTGTACACCTTATGAAAAATTTCGGGGAACATCACATTATTGTTTCCCTTACCGAAGAAAAGCATCCACTGTTTCTTGCCCTTTTGAACCGTTATTTTTCAGGAACCGGTGCTCTGCCGGAGAATATCACTCTGGTATGCCCGGACAGCGAAGAATATGGCAAGGTCCTTGCCCTTTCCGGCTTTGTGATCACAGACGGACCTTTGCCATACTATTTCCGAAAAGAAGAAGGACAGTTCGTATTGCTCTACTGCGGACATAACCTGTATCCGGAAACGGTTCTGAATACACCGGATTCCACAGCAGATACCGGTCTGTGGCAGCATACCATGTTTACAGCAGACTGCATGTATTTTAACAATATACAGAATCAGAATATTTATCTACAGGAATGCATGACGGAACAAATCTGTAAGACGCCTTATATCATAGGTTCCTCCACAGATATTCCTTTCATTCCCGATGAATCCCATAGAGAAAGGCTCCGCCGCAATTTACAGATGGAGCATATGCAGACCATTCTGTATGCACCGCTGCTTCCGGGCTCTTACATTGCAGACACTGAGCAGACCTTCCGGAATTTTATGGCCTCACTTTATGTATTTGACCGGGAACTTTCCGATCATCAGATTTTATATCTGCATTTGGATCACGAAAGAGAACTTGATTTTTCGGAATTTCAGCATATAAAAGAAATGCCAAAGGATTTCGATGTGCCAGATTTTGCTGCAGCATGTGATATTTTTATATCAGATTATCACAATGCCCTTTCCGCCAGATATTCTACCGGAACACAGGTTATAAGATTCCTGTGCGGAACATTCCAGGAACACAGAAGCACCTCCGCGGATTTGCCAGCAGAGGACTATACCGCCGCAGATAACTTCTTCCCGGAATACCCGATTTTTGACAACGTGCCAGAGCTGGTACAATATCTTGGACAATCAGAAGATATGGGTGAAAATCCGAATAACGATATACCTGCTGATACAACGCCGCAAGGAGATCATCCTCTTTCAGAGATTGTAGACTCACTCTTAAACGGACGGCCATTGCCCTATTATGAAAAAACCTCAGACCAGCCTTCCTCACATGGCACCCGTGTTCTGTTCTTCACAGGACGGAAGCTTTCGCAGAACCTGGTCCGGGATTTTAATGCATTGGCAGCGCAGACACCAGAGAAGAAGTTCTGGCTTGCATATAACGATTTCCGCAATACCGACTCTGCCAAATATCTGGCGCAGCTGTCCCCGGAATGCTCCTGTCTGCCCTTGAAGCCAGACCCGGAGAAGGGCAAGCGTTGGAAGCTTGCCAGTGTACTCACCAGCAGAATGGGACTTTTTTCCTTTTATCCATTGTCCCACATTCTTGACTTAGGAAAAGAGGAGTATGAGAAGTGTCTGGGAGATGTACAGTTTGAGGAAGTCATTATCACTTCCACAGACAGCATTAAGACCGTTGCCACCTTACTGGCTGCCGCGCCGAAAGCATCCTATACTTTTGATACCTTTAATCCGGAGCGTTACAGCACTTCAAGGCCTTACAGACACCAGATTGGATTTCTGTGCAGACTTCTGAAGGATACAGGAAGCCTGGAATTACCAGCTGAGCTCACTGGCCTGAAGCTTGCCCAGAGTTCAGGCGGAAATAAGGACAAAGGAACTTTATAAATATATTACGGACTATGAAAGGATTCCCTATGAAGCTAACCACCATCATCCCAGTTCACAATGCGGAGAAATATATTGCTGCCACCCTGGACAGTGTACTAAGCCAAGATCTGGGAAATCCGGAAAATCTGGAAGTTATCTGTGTAGATGATGCTTCCACAGACGCTTCTGTAGCAGTAATAGAAGAATATCAAAAGAAGGATCCACGCATCCGTCTTTTCTGCAATGAAAAAAATCAGTTTGCAGGAGTCTGCCGAAACAGGGGAATCGAAGAGGCCAACGGAGATTACATCCACTTTCTGGATGCGGACGACCTTGTAGAAAAGGGAGCCTATGAGAAATATCTTGCCATTGCAGGACAGACAAATGCAGACATGATAAAGGGCTGTGCCGTCTGCTTCGACAATGAGACCGGAGAGCTTTCCCACACACCGCTTTTTGCCATGTCCGATGTACCCGCTGAGGCCTTTGATAAGCTTCTGGACTTTAACCAGGTGCCGGAGGTATTCAGTCACATCAGCGTGGTTCCCTGGAACGCCATTTATAAACGAGCCTTCCTTCTGGAAAAGGGTCTCCGCTTTAACAACCTGGTCTGTGTCAATGACCGCTCCTTCTACAGCGAAGCCGTATTTACCGCAGACAGGATCTGGCTCACCCATGAACAGATTGTACGTTATCGTGTGAATAACAGCGCATCCCTTGTAGGAAACCGTGCCCGGAACTTCCACTGTGAATTTGATTCCTGGCAGCTGAT
>CAKRRG010000019.1 GCA_934394545.1 uncultured Blautia sp. | reverse complement strand
AGATCCTGTAGAAGAAGTGAGAAATCTTTCCGAAAAACAGAATCTGGAAGAGCTGCTGGATACATGGTCTGGCAGATGGCTGCTCATATATGGACAGCAGATTTACATGGATGCATGTGGACTGTTAGGCTGCTTTTATACAGAGACTGGCATTGTATCCAGCAGTCTTGGGTGTCTGGATAATGCTCTTGGCAGACGATACAAAAATCCTCGTTTAAGTCATGGATTTGGTTTGGATTATTATCCGGGAATGGACACGGTATATGCAGATACCAGAAGACTTTTGCCTTCTCAGACATACGATTTTATTCAGAGAAAATGCGGGAAACGCAGTCTGACATCCGGACATTTTCAACTGCAGAATGATGAACAGCGGATTGATGCAATCATTCAGTGCTTTGAAACGATTCTCCATAATCTGGAACGCACCTATCCTGGAAAAATCATGCTTCCATTAACAGGAGGCTATGATTCCAGAACTATGATGGCTCTTTTGGAACACAGCAAAATCCAGTATTCAGCTTTCACAATGGAGCATGCGAGTATTTCCAGCCTGGATCAGGAAGCGCCGTTGAAACTGGTTGAATTGACCGGCAGAGAGTACCAATATGTAAGAAGAGAAGGCAAAAGAAACAGAAAGAGCCTGCAGGCTTATGACAGGCATTGTAGTGGAATGGCAATGGATGAAGACCGAAACTTTTTTGCATATGATCAGTATCCTCATAGCGAAGAAAACATTGCAATTTTGCGTGCCGGAGTTTGGGAAAGTGCCTATTATACAACCTACAATTGGGTTGATCATGCAGGGTTTAATGTTGGTAAATATAAGAAAAAATATGTCAATATACGTTGGCGAAGAGATATGCAGACATCTTTAGAGCATTACTTTTCTTATGTACAGGAGAACCCACAGAAACTGAAATGGCCGGTACGTTTTTATCGTGAGCAACGAGTCGGTTGTTGGCTTTCCAGTGTTGAGCAGTCTCTTACGTTACTCTCTAAAATGGATTCTCTGCAGCTTTGCAATTGCGACTGTATTTTGGGATTGTTAAGCCAGATTTCCCCTGAATTACTGGATGGCAAGAAGCATGAAGTAAAAATTATCCAGAAAACCTGTCCCAAGTTGCTTCAGGTAACCTTGCAGAATAAAGAAAATAAATTTCGAAAAAACAGCAGCATAGAGATGTTAAAAAAAGATATTACATATTTAAAAAATTGTTGGAACTGCCTGGATGGAAAGGGGAAAATAAAGGAACCCCTGCGTTTCATTAAGAAAAAGATACGGAGAGATAGCTGATTTGAACAGAATAGTAACGAAGGCAAGGTATGTGTTTTTTATTAAGGAAAGTCAGAAATTCCGCGTGGTAATAGAAATACTGGCTGCACTATTTTTGGCATTATTTGTGGAGCTGGCATTTAATTATCAGTCCCTTATTAATGGATATGATCCTGTGACAATTACAGACAATACCACCACTTCAAAGGGAAAGCTGATCTATACGAAGAAAATGGATCAGCCGGTTTATATAAAAAAATTGATTCTTCAGGGAAAAGCAGATAAAAAAAGTTATTATCGCATAGAGCTGGTTACCGTAAATGCTTTTGGGGAAGAAGAAATTGTGGAGTTAAAGGATGTCATGCTTACAGAATTGGATGCAGCCTTTACCAATATAAATAAAAAGGTGAAGGAAATAACGATTACATTTAAGCATGCATCCAGTGTTCATCTGACGAATATTTCTTACTCAAATCAGATGAAATTTAACAAATTCAGACTGTTTTTTTTCTGGTTGGTAAGCTTTCTGGCATTACTGATTCTGTTTGAAAAGGAGCTGCTTTTGAAACGACTGTGGCTATTTTATACCATTGCAGCCCTGGGATTTGGAAGTATTATCATTGTGGCTTCTGGTACGTATGCGGTTACCTGGGATGAAGAAGTTCATTATATGACGGTACACAATACCGGCTTTTCATCAGTTGTAAATTCTAATTCTGCGACGTCACTGAATTCGATACGAAATAGCTGGTCGGCAAATACTGGTGAAGAGCGTTATCTGCTGAATCAGTATCTGAATGAGGAGGCAAAAAAGGATCAGGTAACGTATGAATATCCGAAAGCCATAAAGAGTTACATCACCCATTTTCCTATGATTCTTGCTTATCACTTAGGTGAAAAAATAGGGCTTTCTTATACGGCTTATTATACTTTAGGACGTTTTGGAAATCTGTTGTTCTGTGTACTGCTCAATGCATTTGCCATTGCGCTGGCAAGAAGGAAAAAAATTTTGATTGCAGTTGTAGGAATGATGCCCACGGTGATTTTTCAGAGTAGTATGTACACTTATGATGGTGTATGCTTCTCTTGCATAACATTAGGAGCAGTACTTTGTATAAATGAACTGGAGAAGAGAAGAGTAACAGAAAAGCTGGGGAATATTGCAGCAGCGGCAGTGTTCCTGTGCATTGGAAGTGCAGCAAAACCGGTATATTTTCCTGTGATTTTTCTTCTTTTTCCGTGTATTTGGGGGAAAATCAAGCCGCTTTTTAATTCGAAAAACAGGAAAAAAATGGGAATCTGTGCGATTGTGATACTGGCCATTCTGGCAATAGGAGTCGTAACCATAAAGCTTCGTCCTTTGACAGAGAGCATTGCACAGGGAAACTTATCCTATGGTGGTGATGTTCGTGGTGGAGATACAGGAATGGCCGGACAGCTTTTGAATATTATGGAGCATCCGGTGGCTTTTGGAAAAATGCTTGTGCAGGATATTTTTTCCTTTGATAATTTCCGGAATATGGGGGATGAAGTAGAAAATACTACATTAATCTGTAACCAGATGTTTCTGAATCTGTATGTTCTGGGAACCTTGAAGGAAGTCTGGGCTTTGTTATTATTACCCCTCCTGTTTCTTATTTTTCTCGTGGAACCACAAGGGGAAACGAAGCCGGTTTATTCTCAGAAGCGTATTCGTATGGATTGTATCTGGGTAACTATTGTATCCGTTATTCTGGTATGGCTTGCCATGTATCTGACCTTTACACCCATTGGTGCAAGCAGGATTCAAGGCGTGCAGGCAAGGTATTTCTTACCATTATTTTTACCATTTGCCTGTATTGTTTCAGGTAATAATATCAAAATAAAGCTTTCCAGATTGCGCTATTATCAGATTGCACTGGGAGCCGGATCTGTGTTATGTGCAGAGTGTATATATGAGTTTTTAATTATAGGAAAAACCTTGTAAGAAAGGAGCAAAGAATGCAAGAGAGACGACGGATTTTAGCTGTTATACTATCGGTGATACTGGCATTTCAGCCGGTATCTGCAGTAGCAGAAACGCTGGATGGAAGCGATACCTGGACAGCAGAAGCTGCAACAATGGAAAACGGAAATGGGTTTGTTTCGGAGAACCCAGAATATGAAACAGAAGAGAATGAAGCTGCAGATGAATTCCAGTCTGAATTTTCAGTGGATGAAAATCCTGTAATTACAGCAGAAGAATCCGGAGAAGTTATAGCGGGCACGATTGCATCTGATGCATCTGCCGATGGGATTTCGTTTTATTCTCTTGGGTATTACACAAGTAGCTACGGAGAACAGCTGGAGGAAAATTCTAAGGCAATTTATGAGCAATTGGTAGAGAATTATGTGACAAATTACAAAGCTCATCTGGAAAACCTTGAAATCCCCTTTGAATTACCTGAGCCGATTACCTTTGATGCTGTAGTGGAGGGCAAAAATATTCAGAAAGAGGGAGAGGGGTATGAAGAGGCAAGTTATCGTTTGGGGCAATACGTGCAGGCAGCTACGGATGCTTTTTCCTATGATTTCCCACAGGCTTTCTGGTTTCGAGGAGGCGGCTATAGCTGTAAAATCAGTGCACAACCAGATGTGAATTCTTCTACTGGATATACAGGTACTTTTAAGCAGTTTACATTTGATCCAAGTAATCGTCAGTGTAGTGAAAATGCCCACAAAAGAATGGGAGACTTCATGGCTGCTGTACAGGAAACCGTGAAGAATTTGCAGGCGGAAACAGATGGAATGACCAGAGAACAGAAGGTAAAAGCTATTCATGATTATATCTGTAAGAATGTAGTCTATAAAAACGATGGCTCTTTATGGGTGCATACAGCGGGCTCTCTTTTTCTGGAAAAAAACTCAGCTTTTGTATGTGAGGGCTATGCGAAATCCATGAAGATTCTGTGCTACTATATGGGAATTAATTGTGCCTGCGTTAGTGGGCTTGCAAAGTCAACTGCCACTGGCTCCGCTGGTCCACATATGTGGAATTATATTCAGATGGAGGATAATAGGTGGTATCTTGTGGATGCGACCTGGGATGATGGCACTTCCACATTATATTCTGATTATCTGCTTGTAGGAAGAAATTCCAAGGGACGCTATATTACCATTGGAGAAGAACGAGAAGAGTATACAAGCTTTTCTACCCAGGAAGATGGTTCAGCCGGTCCGATTTTTATTTTGCCTGCGCTAACAGAAAAAAGCTATGCAGAAAATGTAACAGCTGCGCCATTACCGACTGCAACAGCCACCCCGGAGCCAACAGCGACAGCTACCCCGATACCGGTTGCGACAGTTACTCCAATACCAACTGTGACAGCCACTCCGGAGCCAACAGCGACAGCTACTCCAATACCAACAGCGACAGTCACCCCGGAGCCAACAGCGACAGCTACCCCGATACCGGTTGCGACAGTCACTCCAATACCAACAGCGACAGCCACCCCGGAGCCAACAGCGACAGTCACTCCGATACCTGTTGCGACAGTTACCCCGCAGCCGACTGCGACAGCCACTCCGACTCCGGCCGTGCAGACAACACTTTCTCTGCCTTTGAGGGTGAAGCAGTCTTATAAGGTTAGTGGTAAGATAAAGAAAGTAAGTACTACGAATGCAAAGGTTGTCAGTGTAAATAAAAAGGGTAAAATGACTGCAAAAAAAGTGGGAAAAGCAAAAGTTACCATTACTTATACGAATGGAAATACCTATATTTATCGTGTAAAGGTTCAGAAAGGAATCGTAAAAACAACTGCAATTTCCTTGAATAAGCGCAGTGTAACTTTGGCGAAAAAAGGAAAAAGCTTTCAACTAAAGGTGAAACTGACTCCGGTTACCAGTCAGCAGAAGATAACCTACAAAAGTTCCAATTCCGAAGTAGTGTCCGTAAGTGCGAAAGGAAAGCTTACGGCGAAGAAAAAAGGAACTGCGACAATTACAGTAAAATCAGGAAAAAAGAAGATTACCTGTAAAGTAAAGGTAAAGAAATAAGAAATAGAAACTGTCCAAGTCAGAATAGTGGCTGATTTGGGCAGTTTCTATTTTTTGAGGGGTTGACAAATATAAAAAATGTGATATACTTTGATAATCAAACTATTTTAAACCAAAAACAAACCAAAAAATGATAGATACCTGGAGGGTATTATGGTTGGAAAAATAAAGGGAACCGGTTCTTACAGACCGGTTCAGGTGTGGGACAATGATAAATTGTCCCATATGATGGATACAAGCGATGAATGGATCAGGGGACGGACCGGAATTGGACAGAGGCATATTGCCAATGAAGAAGAAACGGTTGCTTATATGGCTGCCCAGGCAGCAGAAGCTGCTATTTCGGATGCAGGAATGCGACCGGAGGAGATTGATTTGATTCTGGTATCTACCATGTCCTCGGAAAAAATAATGCCCTGTGCGGCATGCGAGGTGCAGAAGCTGATCGGTGCAGTGAATGCCACCTGTTTTGATCTGAATAGTGCCTGCACAGGATTTCTTTTGGCATTGAATACTGCTCAAGCGTATCTGGGACAGCAGATTTACAAAAGAGCACTTGTAATCGGGGCAGAAGTTCTTTCTCATCTTACCAACTGGCAGGATCGAAGTACCTGCGTATTGTTTGGAGATGGAGCTGGTGCTGTTGTTCTGGAAGCTGAAGAAACTGCGGTTTATATTCAGGCTACACATTCTATTGGGAAAAGCGGAAGTGTGCTTACCTGTAGTAGTCGGAACCAGCCGGAATTTATAGAAGAAGCTGATTTTACATCCACTTATATGCAAATGGATGGTAAAGAAGTATTCAAATTTGCTGTTTCCAAAGTACCGGAGGTAATCATGGAGGTTTTGGAAAAGGCAGGAAAAACCAAAGAAGAAATTCGTTTTTATATGCTTCATCAGGCAAATCAGAGGATTGTTTCCTCTGTATCAAAGCATATGAAAGAGCCTTTGGAAAAATACCCAATGAATATAGAAATGTTAGGAAATACATCATCCGCAAGCATTCCTCTGTTATTGGATGAATGGAATAAGAATGAAAAATTAAAAACCGGAGACTGGATCATTCTTTCAGGATTCGGAGGAGGACTCACCTATGGAGCAAGCTTGCTTCAGTGGTAAAACAGCAATTCAGACTGGTAATAAGGTCATGAATAATAGATAAAAATGGACAATAAGGAGAATAAAAATGTTAGAAAAAATCAAAGAAATCGCAGCAGATTCATTAGGAGCAGATGTAAACACAATGACAGCAGAGACCTCTTTTAAGGAAGATCTGGGAGCTGATTCTCTTGATCTTTTTGAGATGGTAATGGCATTAGAAGAAGAGTTTGAACTTGAAATTCCAACCGAGGATCTTGAAAATATCAAGACAATCGGTGATGTGGAAAGTTATATTCAGAGCCGTCAGTAATTAGAGCTACGTAGCGAAGCGGACCTGGAATATCCGCTTGACAATTGAAAACAGGAGACTTTCATCTTATGTATGAGATTAGCAGGAGGATTTCATGAGAACAGAAGTTACAGAATTACTTGGAATTGAATACCCGATCATCCAGGGAGGGATGGCCTGGGTGGCTGAATATCATCTGGCAGCGGCTGTTTCAGCTGCCGGTGGATTAGGTCTTATCGGTGCTGCAAGCGCACCGGCAGACTGGGTACGTCAGCAGGTACGAGAAGTGAAAAAGCTGACTGACAAGCCTTTTGGCGTTAACATTATGCTGATGAGTCCATATGCTGACGAGATTGCACAGGTAATCGTAGAAGAAAAGGTTCCGGTAGTTACAACCGGAGCAGGAAATCCTGAAAAGTACATGAAAATGTGGAAAGAAGCAGGCGTTAAGATTATTCCCGTGGTTGCTTCCGTGGCACACGCAAAGCGTATGGAACGCTGTGGTGCAGATGCTGTTGTAGCAGAAGGTTGTGAATCCGGCGGACACATTGGAGAGACAACCACAATGGTATTGGTACCTCAGGTTGTGGATGCTGTAAGCATTCCAGTCATTGCAGCAGGCGGAATTGCAGACGGAAGAGGCATAGCTGCAGCCTTTATGTTAGGGGCAAAAGCAGTTCAGATGGGAACTCATTTTGTAGCCACCACAGAGTGCTGGGCACATCAGAATTATAAAGATATGATCTTGAAAGCAAAGGATATCGATACCAAAGTAACCGGTCGCTCTACAGGTCATCCCGTGCGTGCACTTCGGAATCAGATGACAAAAGAATATCTGAAGAAAGAGGCAGAAGGAGTACCATTTGAGGAACTGGAGCAGATGACACTTGGCAGTCTTCGTCGTGCTGTTGTAGATGGCGATGTGAAAATGGGAAGTGTTATGGCTGGACAGAGTGCAGGTCTTGTGAAGGAACAGATGAGCTGTCATGATCTGATCAGAAAGCTTGTAAAAGAAACAGATGAATTGTTGAAAGGAACTGGGATATATGAATAAGATTGCATTTCTTTTCCCTGGTCAGGGAGCCCAGAAACCAGGAATGGGATTGGATTTTTATGAAAAGTTTTCATCTGTCCGTCAGGTTTTTGATCAGGCAAGTCAGTGGCTTTCGCTGGATATGAAGGCACTTTGTTTTGAGAAAAATGATAAATTAGATCTTACGGAATATACACAGGCAGCGCTGGTAACGACTTGTCTGGCAATGGAAAAAGTTGTAGAAGAATATGGCATTCATCCCGATGTGACAGCGGGCTTAAGCCTTGGAGAGTACTGTGCAATTGCCGTTTCAGGTGGAATGAGTGTAAAGAATGCCATAACGACAGTACGAAAAAGAGGAATTCTTATGGAGCAGGCAGTGCCTGCCGGAGAGGGTTCTATGGCAGCTGTTATCGGACTTGGAGCAGACAGAATCGAGGACGTAATTGCAGGAACAAAAGCAGAAATTGCCAATTATAATTGTCCTGGTCAGATTGTAATTACAGGACCCAAAACAGCTGTGGAAGAGGCTTCGGTGAAGCTGAAGGAGGCAGGTGCAAGACGAGTGCTTCCTCTTTCTGTAAGTGGTCCATTTCATTCTTCACTGCTTGAAAATGCAGGAAAAGAACTGGAAAGAGAATTGTCAGAAGTGGAATTTTCAGGCTTAAAAATCCCTTATGTTACCAATGTAACAGCTCAGTATGTGACAGATATCAATGAGACAAAAGCGCTTCTGGCAAAACAGATTTCTTCCTCTGTCCGTTGGCAGCAGAGTATGGAAAAGATGATAAATGAGGGCGTGGACACCTTTGTTGAGATTGGACCGGGAAAGACGCTGACAGGATTTATGAAGAAAATTGCACCAGATATGCGGACCTATAATGTTCAGAAAGTGGAAGATCTGGAGTTGATCATGGAACTTGTGAAGAGCGAAAAGTAAAAAATCAGCTTAATTGGCAGGAGTAAAATAAAGCATGAATACAGAAAAAAAGATTGCAGTTGTAACAGGTGCTTCCCGGGGAATCGGAAGAGCAATTGCTCTTGAACTTGCCGGAAAAGGAGCATTTGTAATTATTAACTATAATGGTTCAAAAGAAAAAGCAGAGGCGGTAAAAGAAGAGATTCTTGCTCATGGAGGTGAGGCTGAAATCAGTCAGTGTAACGTGGCCGATTTTGATGCCTGTGCAGCTTTTATTAAAGAAATAGTGAACGTATACGGACATATTGATATTTTGGTAAATAATGCAGGAATTACCAAAGACGGTCTTTTGATGGGAATGAGTGAGGATGATTTCTGCAAGGTCGTGGACACAAATCTTAAAGGAACCTTTAACTGCATTCGTCATGTAGCAAGACAGATGCTGAAGCAGCGAAGTGGCCGAATTGTAAATCTTGCTTCTGTGGTTGGCATTAACGGAAATCCGGGACAGGCCAATTATGCAGCCTCAAAGGCAGGGGTGATCGGTCTTACGAAGACGGCTGCCAAGGAGCTTGCTTCAAGAGGAATCACAGTAAATGCTGTTGCTCCTGGCTTTATCAGAACGGATATGACAGATGTGCTTTCTGATAAGGTAAAAGAAGAAATCCTGAAAAATATTCCTATGGGAACTTTCGGAGAACCAGAGGATGTGGCAAAAACTGTGGCTTTTCTGGCATCATCAGAGGCTAGGTATATTACGGGACAGGTTTTGTGTGTGGATGGAGGAATGTTATGAGTAAAAGACGTGTAGTAGTGACTGGACTTGGTGCAGTTACCCCTATTGGAAATTGTGTGGAAGCCTTCTGGGAAAGTATAAAAGCAGGGAAAGTGGGAATCGGTGAAATTACCAGATTTGATACTACTGATTTCAAGGTAAAGCTTGCCGCAGAGGTGAAGGATTTTAACGCAAAGGATTATATGGACTTTAAATCGGCCAAACGAATGGAGCTTTTTTCACAGTATGCTGTGGCCGCTTCCAAAGAAGCTATGGCGGATGCAGGAATTGCTATGGAACAAGAAGACCCCTTTAGGGTAGGGGTTATTGTGGGCTCTGGAATCGGCAGTCTTCAGGCCATGGAAGCTGCTGATCAGCGTCTGATCCAGCGTGGACCATCTAAGGTAGATCCCCTTCTGGTACCGAAAATGATCAGTAATATGGCTGCCGGAAATGTATCAATTGTCACTGGTGCAAGAGGAAAATGTACGAATGTTGTGACTGCCTGTGCGTCAGGAACCCATTGTATCGGAGATGCATTTCGCGCAATTCAGTATGGAGATGCGGAAGTTATGATTGCAGGTGGTACAGAAGGGGCAATTACTCCGGTAGGGGTTGCCGGATTTACCAATCTGACCGCTCTTAGCACCAGCAAGGATCCTTACCGTGCATCCATTCCTTTTGATAAAGAAAGAGATGGATTTGTGATTGGAGAAGGCGCCGGAGTAGTGATCCTGGAAGAACTTGAGCATGCAAAAGCCCGGGGAGCAAAGATATATGCAGAGGTTGTGGGGTATGGCGCAACGGCAGATGCTTATCATATTACTTCTCCTGCTGAAGATGGCAGTGGAGCAGCAAGAGCTATGACAGATGCAATGAAAGAAGCAGGTGTGCAGCCAGAGGATATTGATTACATCAATGCCCATGGAACCAGTACCCATCACAATGATCTTTTTGAAACAAGAGCTATTAAATCTGCATTTGGAGAGGCTGCAAAAAAGGTAAAAATTAATTCAACAAAATCAATGATCGGACATCTTCTGGGTGCTGCCGGTGGTGTAGAAGCAATTGTCTGTGTGAAGACTATTGAGGAAGGTTTTATCCATCAGACAGTAGGAACACAGGAGGCAGATGAGGAACTGGATCTTGATTATTGTATCGGTGGCCCGGTACAGCAGGAAGTAAATTATGTTATGAGTAATTCTCTTGGCTTTGGCGGACATAATGCAGTTATTTTAATGAAAAAATATCAGTAGGAGGAAAATACACAATGGAATTTGAACAGATTTTAAAACTGGTTGACCATGTTTCTTCCTCTCATTTAGAGTCTTTTTGTTACGAAGGTGATGGATTTAAACTGACTTTAAATAATAAAATTGCACCGGTGATCATACCTGGAATGATGACAAATACATCATTAGCAGGCGTAAAAGATAGCACAATGATTGAAAATCATCTGCCCGTAAGCAAAACGGAAACACCAGATATTTTAGAAGCAGACAATGCGCAGCCTTCTGCTTCGGAACCAGCCGGAAATATTGTGAAATCTCCTTTGGTAGGAACCTTCTATGCGGCTCCGTCTGAGGAGGCTCCCGCCTTTGTGAAACAAGGGGATAAAGTGAAAAAAGGCCAGGTTCTTGCTATTGTAGAAGCCATGAAATTAATGAATGATATTGAGAGTGATTTTGATGGCGAAATTACAGAAATTCTGGTGGAAAATGGTCAGCCGGTAGAGTATGGACAGCCATTATTTGTCATTCGGTAAAATGGTATATCCTCAGATAAAAATTGTTATTTTGTGAAACAGGAGTAAATATGAATCACTTAAATATAAAACAAATTGAAGAAATTCTTCCCCATCGTCATCCTTTTCTTCTGGTGGATTACATCGAAGATTATCAGCCTGGAGAGTTTGCTGTAGGCTATAAATGTGTTACCTTTCGTGAAGATTTTTTTAAGGGGCATTTTCCGCAGGAGCCGGTAATGCCAGGTGTTCTGATCGTGGAAGCATTGGCTCAAACAGGTGCAGTTGCTATCCTTTCCAAACCGGAAAATAAAGGTAAAATTGCTTATTTTGGCGGTATTGATAAATGCCGTTTCAAGGGAAAAGTACAGCCTGGTGATAAATTGAAACTGGAAATGAAGGTCATTAAAGAAAAGGGACCTATGGGTGTTGGAGAAGCGGTTGCTACTGTAGATGGAAAGGTTGTTGTGAAAGCCGAACTTACCTTTATGGTAGGTTAACGGAAGCAAGTAAGTAGCGAAGCGGACCTGGAATATCCGCTTGATTGTAAAATAAATTTGGGAATTGTTACCAGGAGGGGTGAAGTTATGATCAGAAAGTTATTAATTGCAAACAGGGGAGAAATTGCAGTGAGAATTATCCGGGCATGCCGGGAAATGGGAATCGAGGCTGTTGCAGTTTATTCTGAAGCAGACAAAGACAGTCTGCACACACAGCTTGCAGATGAAGCAATCTGTATCGGACCGGGCCCCTCTGTAAAAAGCTATCTGAATATGGAAAGCATTATCAGCGCAGCAATTGTATCTGGTGCAGATGCCATACATCCAGGTTTTGGTTTCTTATCTGAAAATGCCAGATTTGCTCAGATCTGTCAGCAGTGCGGGATCCTGTTTGTTGGTCCACCCTTCCAGGTGATACAGAATCTTGGCAACAAACAGGTTGCCAGAAATACTATGGAAGCAGCGGGTGTGCCAGTCATTCCAGGTACTGCAAAGGCTATCTTAGATGTTCAGACAGGGGCAGAAGAAGCAGAAAAAATTGGTTATCCGGTTATTATAAAAGCGGCTCTTGGAGGCGGCGGAAAAGGTATGCGAACCGCCTTTTCTCCTGAGGAATTCGAACTGGCATTTCTTACGGCCCAGAAGGAATCTCAGATTGCATTTGGGGATGGAACGATGTATATCGAGCATTTTGTGGAGCATCCAAGGCATATCGAGTTCCAGATTCTTGCAGACAATCAGGGGAATGTAGTACATTTGGGAGAACGAGACTGCTCGATTCAGCGTAATCATCAGAAAATGATTGAGGAATCTCCCTCTATGGCAGTGTCGGAGGAACTGAGGAAAGAGATGGGAAATGCTGCCGTAAAAGCTGCAAAAGCGGCGCATTATGTAAATGCCGGAACCATTGAATTTCTTCTTGAAAAGACGGGAAAGTTTTATTTTATGGAAATGAATACCCGTATTCAGGTAGAGCATCCTGTTACAGAATGGGTTACCGGATTGGATCTTGTAAAGGAACAATTAAGAATTGCTTCGGGGGAACCATTGTCTTTTTCACAAAAGGATGTTCACATTCAGGGACATGCTATAGAATGTCGTATTAATGCGGAAAATCCATGGAAAAATTTCCGTCCTTCACCGGGAACAATAACAGATTTACATCTTCCTGGAGGACAGGGAATACGTGTAGATACAGGAATTTACAGTGGTTATCAGATTCCCCCGTATTATGATTCTATGCTTGCAAAACTGATCGTACATGGGAATAACAGAGAAGAAGCAATTGCAAAAATGAAGAGTGCTCTTGGAGAGGTGATCATTCAGGGGGTAGACACAAATGTGGATTATCAGTTTGAAATTATGAACGATCCGGATTATCAGAAGGGTGTATTTGACATCGGTTTTCTGGAAAGCCACCAGATTGGAGGAGTGAAGGTAAATGAAGCTTAGATATGCCTTTAAACGAACAATTTCTGCTCCATCTGCATGTGCGGATGCAGAAGTAAGACCGGAAGTACCGGACGGAATGCTAAAAAAATGTAATGCTTGCAAGGCTGCTGTTTTTGTGGATGAGGTGAAAAAAAACAACTACATCTGCCCGCATTGTGGAAATTATTTTCGCGTTCATGCAAGACGAAGACTTGAAATGATAGTAGATGAAGGGACCTTCGAAGAATGGGATCCGGTGATGGAAATCATCAATCCGTTGTCTTATAAAGGCTATGAAGATAAGGTAAAAAAACTTCAGGAGAAGACGCAGCTTGATGAGGCAATTGTCACCGGAAAAGCCAGAATCGGAGGCGTATCTGTGGCTCTTGGCGTGTGTGACAGTCGTTTTCTCATGGCAAGCATGGGGGAAAATGTAGGAGAAAAAATTGCCCGGGCAGTGGAACGAGCAACAGATGAAGGGCTTCCTGTTGTGATTTTTGCCTGCTCCGGAGGAGCCAGAATGCAGGAGGGAATTGTGTCCTTAATGCAGATGGCAAAGACTTCGGCTGCATTAAAAAGACATAGTGATGCAGGTCTTTTATACATCAGTGTGCTTACAAATCCTACGACTGGCGGCGTAACAGCCAGCTTTGCTATGCTTGGAGATATTATCCTGGCAGAACCTGGAGCGTTGATCGGTTTTGCAGGTCCAAGAGTGATTGAACAGACCATTCGTCAGAAGCTTCCAAAGGGTTTTCAAAGATCCGAATTTCTTCTTGAACATGGTTTTATTGACCAGATCGTAGAACGAAGAGATATGAAAGATACGCTGGCTGAGCTTTTGAAAATGCATTGTAAAAATAACTCTGTACAAGATGAAAAAAAGCAGAGAAACATGGAAAAGAGCCTGCAAACTTTGACAGAAACGATAACGAATGCAACTTGTATATCGCAAAAATCTGCCTGGGAACATGTTTCACTGGCCAGGAGCAAAGAACGCCCAACAGGAAAGGATTACATTCCCTGGTTGTTTGATCATTTCACAGAACTGCATGGTGACCGGCTTTTTGGGGATGATCCTGCTTTGATTGGCGGAATCGGGTATTTTAACGGAATTCCTGTTACTTTACTTGTACAGGAAAAAGGAAATGGAACAAAAGAAAATATTGCCCATAATTTCGGTATGGTTTCTCCAGAAGGCTATCGCAAATCATTACGCCTTATGAAACAGGCTGAAAAATTTGGCCGGCCTGTGATTGGTCTGGTGGACACTCCCGGTGCTTTTTGCGGGTTGGAAGCGGAAGAACGAGGACAGGGAGAAGCAATTGCCAGAAATCTTTTTGAGCTTTCAGGGCTTAAAATTCCTGTGTTATCCATTGTAATCGGAGAAGGCGGAAGTGGAGGAGCACTTGCTCTTGCAGCTGGGGATGAGGTATGGATGATGGAAAACTCTGTATATTCCATTCTATCTCCAGAAGGCTTTGCTTCAATTTTATGGAAGGACAGTGGGAAGGCCAAGGAAGCCGCAGAAGTGATGAAGCTGACTGCCGCAGATTTGAAAAAGTTAGGGATAATTGAACAGGTAATTCCTGAAAAAGAACCTCTTACCAGAGAAAATATGATGGCTGTTATGGAACTTCTGAAGGAGAAGATAGGTGATTTCCTGGAAACTTATCAAGATTTTAATTTGGAAAAATTGCTGAATAGACGCTATAATCGTTATAGAAAAATGTAAAATTGTAGAAAAACAAACCGAATTGTGATATACTGACCGTAAATATTTGCTTGGCTGCATTGTAAAAATAGTGTTGTCCGAATAGGAGAGAAAAGAGTGGAGAACAGGGAAGTTATTAATGATGTACTGGTGCATCTGTTTAATGAGATCATGGAGCTGGAAGAACAGGCGATTATCACGGAAGAGTATAAGGATATCACCAATAATGATATGCACATTATTGAGGCAGTAGGTCTTGGCGGAAATAAAATGTCAGACATTGCTGCCAAGCTGAATATCACAGTAGGTTCCCTGACGACTTCCATGAACAGTCTGGTAAAAAAAGGCTATACGACGCGGGAACGCAGTGAGCAGGATCGCCGTGTAGTTTTTATCCATCTTACATTGAAAGGGAGAAAAGCATACCACCATCATGCAGAATTTCACCGTAAGATGACGGATGCGGTGCTGAATGTGTTAGATGAGAAGGAAGCAATTGTTCTTGCCAAAGCACTGGACAGTCTGACACTTTTTTTCAGGCAGTATAAATCGTAATAACGATAAAATGAGACAAATTGTTCACATTGGATTTGAAAAAATCCGGAAAGGAAGATCTATGAAGAGAAGAGCGTTATCATGGGTTATGGCTGCTGCACTTAGTGTTGGTACACTTGCCGGAAGCACAAGCTTGGTATTGGCTGAGGCACAGAAGGAAGAAAATGGGGAAACAGACCAGGAATCAGAAGAAAAGGATATAGTAGCCGATGAGGTTGATTCGGATAGTCCTGTGATGAAAATAGGAGCGTTAAAAGGCCCAACTGCAATGGGAATGGCCCAGCTTCTTGATGATGATAATTATGAGTTTTCTATTTCTGCATCCCCGGATGAAATCGTTCCGATGATTGTTCAGGGACAGGTGGATGTGGCTGCGGTTCCATCTAATCTTGCTTCTGTTTTGTATCAGAAAACAGACAAGGGTGTTAGTGTACTGGCAGTGAATACTTTAGGTGTTTTGTACCTGGTAGAGAACGGAAATTCCATTCAGTCTGTGGAAGATTTAAAGGGGAAGACGATTTATGCCAGCGGCAAAGGTGCAACTCCGGAGTATGCATTGAATTCTGTTCTGGAGTCTAATGGATTGGATCCTGAGAAGGATGTAACGCTTGAATACAAGTCTGAACATGCAGAGGTTGTAGCTGCTCTTGCGGAAGATCAGACAGCAGTGGGACTTCTTCCTCAGCCCTTTGTAACCACAGCTCTTATGAAGAATGAAAACCTTCGTGTGGCTCTGGATCTGAATGAACTTTGGGAGTCTTCTGTGACAGATGGAAGCAAGCTGGTAACAGGTGTTGTTATTGCCAGAAACGATTACCTGAAGGAGCATGAAGCAGATGTGGATGCATTTATGGATGCATACAAGAATTCTGTGGAATTTGTAAATTCTGATACAGAAGCAGCTGCTGAGATTATTGGAAATCATGATATTATTCCAGCTGAGGTTGCGGTTAAAGCCATTCCGGAGTGCAGCATTGTATTTGTGGAAGGTGATGAAATGCAGACCATTCTTTCCGGCTATCTGAATACATTAAATGAGCAGAATCCGGAAACCATCGGAGGTCAGTTGCCAGATGAGGACTTCTATTACAAACGCTGATCATAAAATTAAATATCGAACATGTTATAAAGTTATGGGGGCTGCTGTATGGATAATTGTATGGCAGCTTGCCAGTATGTGGCTGAAGCAGGAGATCCTTTTGGCATCTCCTGTTTCTGTTATAAAAAGACTTACAGAATTGGTCATACTGAAAGATTTCTGGAAATCCATAGCATTTAGTTTCGGAAGGATCATCCTTGGATTTTTTCTGGCGTTGATTCTGGGTACTGCTTTGGCAGCGCTTTCCAGCGGCTTTTTGGCTGTGGAAATGCTGATGGAACCACTGATCATTGTGATAAAAGCGACTCCGGTTGCATCATTTATTATTCTGTGTCTGATCTGGATTCCATCCAGAAATCTATCTGTTTTTATTTCATTTTTAATGGTTTTTCCAGTAGTCTTTACGAATATTCTGGAAGGAATCAGACAGACAGATAAACAGCTTCTGGAGATGGCCGACTCTTTTGGTGCAGGGCTTCTAAAAAAGGTGGAATTTGTATACCTCTCACAGGTGCAGCCCTATGTAGCTACAGCATGTAAGCTGGGACTGGGACTGTGCTGGAAGGCAGGAATCGCCGCCGAGGTTATCGGGATTCCAACTGGCTCCATTGGTGAAAAATTATACAAAGCCAAGGTCTATCTGGAGACACCGGATCTGTTTGCATGGACGATCATAATCATTGCAGTGAGCGTAGGGTTTGAGAAGCTTTTTATGGTTATATTGGGAAAAATATTAGCTTAATCCGTTTTTGGCGCAAATATCAGAAAGACAGCATCTGTCACAATAAGGCTTTGTTCTTGCAGTACAGACTTCACGGCCATGGTTTACCAGGCGATGACAGAAGTCATTTCCCTCTTCCGGTGGAATGATTTTCCACAGAGCCATTTCTACTTTTCTGGGATCTTTAATGCCGTCTACAAGTCCAATTCGATTGGTGAGACGAATGCAGTGGGTGTCAGTGACAATGGCCGGCTTGCCAAATACATCTCCCATGATCAGGTTGGCGCTTTTGCGTCCCACACCTGGAAGTGCAAGAAGGGCGTCAAAATCGCAAGGGACATTATCCTGATATTTTTCATGAAGAATTTTCATGCAGGCACTGATGTCCCTGGCTTTACTTTTTCCCAGACCGCAAGGCTTTATAATAGCCTCGATTTCCTCAGGGGTGGCAGCAGCAAGTGAAGCTACATCCGGATATTTTGCATACAGATCCTGGACTACCACATTGACTCTGGCATCTGTACACTGCGCTGCAAGCCGTACACTTACCAGCAGCTTCCACGCTTCGTCATAATCAAGCGTGCAGTCTGCCAGAGGATATTCTTTTTTTAATCGATCTATTACTTCAAGAGCAAGTTCTTCTTTTGTCATAACATTCCTTTCTGAAAACAATCGTATTGTGTATTTTATTTCGCGGATAAAATGAAAAAACATCCCGTAGCAGTTTTATTATACTACTACGGGATGTAAATTGTTAGTTCAAATGCCAGATATCTTTGTTATATTGTGCAATTGTTCTGTCAGAGGAGAAGAATCCGGCTTCTGCGATATTTACCAGCATTTTTTTCGCCCAGCTGTTGCGGTCTTCATAGTCTGCAAATACCTGATCCTTGACTTTAATATAATCTTTCAGATCCAGTAAGGTCATAAACCAGTCTTTATTTAAAAGCTCGTTATAGAAGTTTCTAAGGTGTTCTTCCTTACCAAGCTTCAGCATCGGCTCACTGACAATGAAATCTACATATTTTTTAATGTCAGCATCTCCTTCATAAATTGCTCTGGAATTATAATCCATTTTCTCATAATGTTTGATTATTTCGTCACTGGATTCACCAAAAATATAAATATTATCCTTGCCAACCAGATCACTGATCTCAACATTTGCGCCGTCCATAGTACCAAGAGTAATGGCACCATTCAGCATAAATTTCATGTTTCCGGTACCACTTGCCTCTTTGGAAGCAAGAGAGATCTGTTCAGAAATATCGCATGCCGGAATCAGTTTTTCAGCAGCACTTACATTGTAGTTTTCTACCATAACCAGCTTCATATAAGGAGCGACATCCGGATCATTTTTGATCAAAGTTTCCAGTGTCAGAAGCAGATGAATGATATCCTTTGCAATGTAATATGCAGGTGCTGCTTTTGCACCAAAGATGAAAGTAATCGGTCTTTCCGGTTTCTTTCCTTCTTTAATTTCCAGATATTTATAAATGATATAAAGTGCATTTAACTGCTGACGTTTATACTCATGAAGTCGTTTGATCTGGATATCAAAAACACTGTTTTCATCAATTTCAATGCCTGTGTTATTCAGCACAAAATCCTTGCAGATTTTCTTGGCATTTGTTTTAATCTCTAATAACTGATCCAGAACTTTCTGGTCATCTTTGTATTCCAGAAGCTTCTTTAATTCATCGGCATCTTTCTTGTATCCATCTCCGATTAAAGAAGAAATCAATTTGGTAAGTGGCTGATTACAATACATTAACCAGCGGCGGAAGGTAATACCATTGGTTTTATTATTGAATTTTTCAGGATAAATTTCATAAAACTGGTGAAGCTCAGAGTTTTTCAAAATCTCAGTATGAAGAGCTGCAACACCATTGATTGAGAAGCCATAGTGAATATCCATATGCGCCATATGAACCAGATTATTACTGTCGATAATGGCAAGATTCTCAGCCGGATATTTGGCTTTTACTTTCTCGTCAAGCTTACGGATGATCGGAACAAGCTGTGGAACAATGTCCTCCAGGTAATGAATCGGCCATTTCTCAAGAGCTTCTGCAAGAATGGTATGGTTGGTGTAAGCACATACGTGGGAAACGATATCGGCTGCTTCATCAAAGGCAATTCCGCGCTCACCAAGAAGGCGGATAAACTCAGGAATGATCATACTAGGATGTGTATCATTGATCTGAACAACCGCATAATCAGCCAGATCGTGAAGATTACTTCCCTTAGAAATGGCTTCATCCAGAATCAACTGGGCAGCATTGCTTACCATGAAATACTGCTGATAAACTCGAAGCTTACGTCCATCTTCATCACTGTCATCCGGGTATAGGAACAGAGTCAGGTTATGAAGAATATCTTTTTTGTTGAAGGAGATTCCATCATGAACCATGGATTCATCTGCCAGATCAATATCAAAAAGACGAAGGCGAATTGCTTTATTCTCATAGCCTGCAACATCAATATTATACATGGTGGATTTCAGGGAAAAGCCTCTGAAAGGAACCATATAAGTTACATCTGTAGCGTTTAACCAGGAATCTGGTGTGATCCATGGATTTGGTACTTCGTGCTGAAGATTGTCCTCAAAAACCTGCTTGAAAAGACCAAGGTGATAGTTCAGACCGATACCTTCACCTGGCAATCCAAGTGTTGCGATAGAGTCCAGAAAACATGCAGCAAGACGTCCAAGACCACCGTTTCCAAGTGATGGTTCTGGTTCAACGGACTCGATTTCTGCAAGAGATTTGCCATTTTCTTTCAGATATTCTGCTACTTCATCATAGATGCCAAGGTTGATCAGATTGTTGGAAAGCAGCTTTCCGATAAGAAATTCTGCAGAAATATAATAGATTTTTTTCTTGCCATCGTGATATCCTTTTGCTGCTAACTGTTCTTTGGTATAGGTGAGGAGTGCCTCATATACTTCCTGATTTGTGCATGTAGCGCAGTCTTTGTGGAACATGTCCTGAATCATTGCTTCTAAAGCTTTCATATTATTCTCCTTTCGAGAGGGTATACTTGGCGGCATACTGTGATACCGCAGACGTTATCTGTATTTGTTGATGCTATATTAGCATATGCAGCTTCTGGAAAAATACAACAAAACTGTTCTGTTATGACATTTTTTTGCGAAATTTATGAGGAGACAGCTGATTGGCTTCCTGAAATTTTTTTATAAAATAACTGGTGTTGTTAAAGCCTACATCCAGGGCAATGTCTGTTACGGAAGCATCTGTATGCAAAAGAAGAGACTTTGCTTTTTCCAATCGGTAGTCATTCAGGTAGGCTGCTGCTGTTTTTCCGGTGTATTGCTTAAAAAGCTTCATAAAATAAAATTCACTGTAATTAGAAAGTCCGGATAACTCCTTTACGGATAAGGGTTCCTGATAATGGGCGCTGATATAGTCCAGTACCTTTTTTATGGATAAAAGATTCCTGTTCTGTTCTGCGTCTGTGGTAATAATATAATTTCCAGCCAGCATTTCATAAAAAAGTCCGTAGAAAAGACTTTTCAGCTTCATATAATAAAAAGGTGGTTTGTCTTTATGGCATTGATGAAGTTCACAAAAAAGATGGAAAATATTTGTATAATTTTTATAAGCAGGAGTGATCAGATGGGTAAATTCTGCGCGATTTTCCATAAGCAGGGAGATTACCTGTTCCTGACAAAGATCTCCGGCAGGACCTGCCAGAAAGTTAAGGTCAAATACAACACTTCTGTAGTATAAGATATGTCGGGAATCCGATTTGATTCCATGAAGAACACCACTGTTGACAATCAGAATATAGCCTTCTTTAAGGCGCAGAGTCTCCTTGTTCAGTCGTGCAAGGCCGCTTCCTTTGTCTATACAGATGATTTCCATTTCTTTATGCCAGTGGTTATATAAGGAACGGAAGATCTCGCAGTTATCTGTATAAGTTTCTACGGGCAGTTCAAAAGAACCGTGGGTTTCCAGCTCTTTCATGGTTTCGTCTACGTTTGGTGAAATATCCTGCGTTTTGTCTGCCATGTTATCCTCCCTGAAAAGCTATAAGCAGTAATTGATAAAGTTATTATACGTTATGGAAAAAGCCTGCGCAAGCTGTATAATTTTTCAAAAATTCCCTCATTCTATTGGAAAAGAAATAATGGTAGTTTATAATATGGAAAAAGCTTTACAAAGCGCACAGCGAAAGGGAAGATATTTTGAAGATTGATTTTAAACATGCAAGAAACGTTTTTGAAGAATATTTAAATCAATATGACAGAGATGATGAGAAGATAAAATTAAAGATTATCCACACGTATGGTGTTGTAAAAAGTGCCCATGAAATTGGATGCAGAATGCATTTGAACGAGGAAGATCAGCAATTGGCAGAGCTCATTGCCCTGCTTCATGATATTGGAAGATTTGAGCAGCTTCGCCTTTATGACAGTTTTTCTCCGGATACTATGGATCATGCTGCATTTGGTGTAAAGTTGTTGTTTGAAGGGAAAACTCCTATGATTTATCGATTTTTGGAGGAACGGAAGTATGACCGGATTATCTACATAGCAATTGCAAGACACAGTGATTTTAAGCTGGATGAAATCCAGGATGAGAGGGCTCTTTTTCATGCAAAAATGATCCGTGATGCAGATAAGCTTGATAACTGCAGAGTGAAGCTGGAAGATTCTGTAGAAGCTATGATTGGTGTTTCGCAGGAACATGCCGGAGAGGGTAAAATTTCCTCAAAAGTATGGGAATCCTGCATGAAAAAAGAGGCAGTTTTGTCAGCAGACAGAGTTACAGCTGTTGATTACTGGGTATCCTATGTGGCACAATATTATGACTTGAATTTTAAAGAAACATGGCAGATCATGAAGGAAAATAATTATATTTCCAGGATTATAAACAGATTGGATTATCCGGATAAGGATACTGGGGAAAAGATGGAAATGCTGAACCGGCAGATGACAGATTATATGGAGAAAATCTTATGCTGAACCAGGAGATTTCTTATCAGATTATCCGTAGCAGCCGTAAGACTATGAGCCTGGAAATTAAGACTGATGGTACAATTCTTGTACGTGCACCACTTGGCATTCCGAAAAGCAGAATTCAAAAATTTGTTGAAGAAAAGCAGGAATGGATTCTGAAAAATCTGGTTAAAATCCAGAAAAGAGATGAGCAAAGGGAACAAATAACGAGGTTATCAGCACTGGAAAGACAGCATTTGCAAAACAAAGCATGCGTGCTGATTCCAAGGCGTGTATCCTATTTTGCAGAAAAAATAGGGGTGAGTTATGGGAAAATCACCCTGCGTCAGCAAAAAACAAGATGGGGAAGCTGCTCTGCAAATGGAAATCTGAATTTTAACTGGCTGCTAATACTGGCACCACCTCAGGTTCTGGATTATGTGGTAGTTCATGAATTGTGTCATCGTAAGGAAATGAACCATTCCCCGGCATTCTGGAAAGAAGTTGAAGCCATTCTTCCGGATTATCGGGAAAAGAGGAAATGGTTAAAAGATAATGGCTGGAGATTGATGGAGTAATTAAATGAAAATAATTGCAGATCTGCACATTCATTCCAGATATTCTATGGCGACAAGCAAGCTTGGGACACCGGAATATCTGGATTTGTGGGCAAGAAAAAAGGGGATTTCTCTTGTAGGAACAGGTGATTTTACCCATCCTGCATGGCGGGAGGAATTGAAAGAAAAACTGATACCGGCGGAAGATGGTTTGTACCGTCTGAAGGAAGAATATATGCTGGAGGAAGCGAGAATGTTTCCGGGACAAGCTCCCCGTTTTGTGATCACAGGGGAAATCAGTTCTATTTATAAGAAGAATGGAAAGTGTCGGAAAGTGCATAGTGTACTGTTATTGCCTGGACTTGAGGCAGCAGATAAAATTGCCCGAAAGCTGGAAAAGATTGGGAATATCCATTCAGATGGAAGACCAATCCTGGGGCTTGACTGTCATCATCTGTTGGAAATCTTACTGGAAAACTGTTCTGATGGTATGCTCATTCCAGCACATATCTGGACGCCTCATTTCGGCCTTTTGGGAGAGGCTTCAGGATTTGATACTATAGAAGAATGCTTTGAAGATCTCACGCCATATATTCATGCAGTAGAGACAGGGTTGTCTTCAGATCCGCCTATGAATTGGCGTTTATCCGCACTGGATGGGCTTCAGCTGATTTCAAATTCTGATGCCCATTCGCCTTCAAAGCTTGGAAGAGAAGCCAATTTACTGGATATAGAGATGTCCTATAAAGGACTTTATAATGCGCTTCAATATGGAGAGGGTCTGAAAGGAACGTTGGAATTTTTTCCGGAAGAGGGAAAATATCATTACGACGGACATCGGAAATGCCATATTTGCCTGAGTCCGGAAGAAGCAGAGGGTTATCATGGAATATGTCCTGTTTGTGGAAAAAAACTAACAATGGGAGTAGACCATAGAATTGTGAATCTGGCAGATAGAGAGACTGGTTTTGTAAAAGAAAATGCCAGACCTTTCGAGAGTATTGTACCTCTTTTAGAAGTGATTTCAGTTTGCGAAGGAAAGGCTGTAACAACAAAAAAGGTTGTAGGCGAGTATGAAAAAATGCTTCAAAAGTTGGGGTGTGAATTTGATATTTTAAGAGAAATTCCTATTATAGATATTGAGAAAGAAAGTGGTTCATTGATTGCTTCAGGCATTCATAAACTGAGAAAGAAAGAAGTAATATGTAAACCGGGCTTCGACGGAGAATATGGAAAAATATATCTGTTTTAATGGTATCAGCAGTTTCTTTTTATGAAAGGATTCATGAAAAATGGCAGAAAACAACAAGATAAAAATCGGAATAATTTCAGATACTCACGGGCTTTTAAAACCAGAGGTTGCGAAGCTATTAAAGGATTGTAATTATATTTTTCATGCAGGAGATGTGGATAAACCAGAGATTTTGGATGCTTTAAGACCGCTGGGAGCATTGTATGTGGTGCGCGGAAATAACGATGGATATTGGGCACAGAACCTGCAAAAAAGTCTAAATTTTACAGTGGGAAATGTGCGGTTTTTTATGACTCATGACAGAAAAGATGTTGCCTGGGAATTAGGCGATACACAGGTTGTGATATTTGGACATAGCCATCAGTATTTTTGCAAAGAGATTGACGGAAGGTTGTGGCTGAATCCTGGAAGCTGCGGAAGAAGCCGCTTTGGCGGTGATGTAACCATGGCAGTTATGACTGTGGAGAATGGATGCTGTCAGGTGCAAAAAATTATATTTTGAACGCTTTACAGACTGTAATGTGGAAAAGGAATACGATCAGAGTATGATTTTTTTGTTTTTTGTCGAAAAAATCGAGAAAACAGACAGGAGAATTGTCAAAAGATAACATTGCAATTTTGACAAGATAATGTATAATGGGGCAGAAGAAAATGCCATGAAAGAAATGAGGATTTGCAGTGGAGAAAAAAGAAATTGATGTGAAATTCATTGTGGGTGTTGTCATTCTTCTGGTAATCTTTGGCATAGTAGGTGGCTCTTTCTGGAATCTGGTAGCCAGACAGGCAGAGAAGGACAGGCAGGAGGAAGTTCGCCTGGAGAAAGAAGCCATCAGAGCTATTTATGTGGAAGCCGGGGATGTACTGAAGGAAATGGTGTTCGTAGATATGGATAAGAAAACAGTTTTTAAGGCATCTGTTCCAAAAGAGGGAATTTATAACAGAAATGACAAATTGATTGCAGGAGATACCTTGGAAAATGGTGATATGGTGAAAATCTACGGAGATGGAGTCATGACAAGATCCATCCCTGCACAGTATCAGGGAATCACGAAGATGAAACGAAATGGCAGGGCAACATTAGAGGAGCTCCAGCCATATCTGGAAATTGCAAATGAACTTCTTTGTGGAGACAGCGAGGAGGAAGACAGAAAGTGAAGTATCTGAGACAATTTTGTATTATATTGTTGGTTTCAGCGTTAGGAGAAGGCTTGCATATTTTGCTGCCCCTTCCGGTTCCGGCAAGCGTGTATGGTCTTGTGCTGATGCTGGGGGCGCTTACCAGTGGGCTTTTGAAGCTTGAGCAGGTGGAGGATGCCGCTGACTTTTTGGTTGAAATCATGCCGGTTATGTTTGTACCAGCAGGCGTGGGACTTTTGGAAGCCTGGGGGGATCTGCAGCCGATTTGGCTTCCTGTTGTGATCATAACAATTTTGACAACGGTTATAGTAATGGTGGTTACCGGCCGAAGTACTCAATTTGTGATCAGAAAAGACAGGAGGAAAGACAAGAAATGATGAACTTTATAGAAAATTCCCTCTTTTTTGGGGCTGCATTAAGTCTGATGGGATATGAAATCGGGCTTTTATTAAAGAAAAAATTTAAGATGGCATTGTTTAATCCCCTTTTGATCGCAATTCTTTGTGTGATGGGTGTGCTTCAGCTTATGAAGGTGGATTATAAAACTTATAATGCCGGAGGTCAGTACATCAGTTATCTGCTTACTCCGGCTACAGTATGTCTTGCAGTGCCCCTTTACAGACAGCTGACTTTGCTTCGCAAGAACCTGAAAGCAGTTATAATAGGGATTGTTTCCGGTGTAATTGCAAGTATGGTAAGTGTTTTGGTTTTTGCAAAATTGTTCGGGCTTTCTCATGCAGAGTATGTTACGCTTCTTCCGAAATCCATTACCACGGCCATTGGAATGGGAGTATCCGAGGAACTTGGCGGACTTGTGACGATTACGGTTGCGGTTATTATTATTACAGGTGTTTTAGGAAATGTAATCGCAGAGGTTGTGTGTAAGTTTGCTAAGATCGAGGAGCCTATTGCAAAAGGTCTGGCACTTGGTACTTCAGCACATGCTATTGGAACATCTAAGGCAATGGAAATGGGACCGATAGAGGGAGCGATGAGTAGTCTTGCGATTGCTGTTGCCGGCCTTTTAACCGTTATTGCTGCGTCCGTGTTTGCAGGATTTATGTAAAGGATTTTATTAGTTGCTTATTGAAAACAGATACCATTCGGCTTTTATTGGAAAAGAGCCGGATGGTATTTTTTTACATAAAAAACGAACAAATATTCGAAAAATACCTATATATACCGTTTTATAGGACTGAAATTGTGGTAGACTAGACACATAAAGAAAACATGTTCGGAAAATATGTTCGATATTTCACTGGCGGTTGAGATGCATGGTAAGCTGATAAATAGAATTGGAGGAGAGATCATGTGGAATTCAGGAAGAAGTGTGAACAATAGAAAGGCTGCTCTGGCAGGGGGATATATGGAAGAGTCTTCCGAGAAGCATAGCCGGAAGTTTTCAGGAAGTACAGCTATGATTCTGGGGCTTTTTATTACTGCAGAAATCATGATTGGCGGTGCTATGTTATTTAATTATGACTTTCGCAGAGGAGATATTATTGCCCTGCTCTTTGGTTTTATGGTATTATATTCTGGAGTCGTAGCAGTATTGACTGATAAATAGGAGTAAAAGATATGCCGAAATCTTTTCAGCAGAAACTGAAAATTTTATATCTGATGCGTGTTTTTTCAGAAAGAACAGATGAAGGGCATCCCATGAGTGTGAAGGATCTGATTGCATATCTGGAAGGGCTTGGAATCCATGCGGAGCGTAAGACCATATATGATGATATAGAGACACTGCGCGTGTTTGGAATGGATATTATGAACCGTAGAGAGAGACCTGCTGGATTTTATCTTGCAAGTCGTGAATTTGAGACTGCAGAGCTGAAATTGCTTATGGATGCTACTCAGTCTTCACGGTTTCTTACACAAGGAAAATCACGTCAGCTGATCTATAAGCTGGAGAGGCTTACCAGCATTTATCAGGCGAAGGAACTGCAGCGGCAAGTAACTGTGCAGGATCAGGTGAAAAATACCAATGAGAGCATCTATTATAATGTAGACGAGATATATAAGGCAATTTCAAGAAACAGACAGATTAGTTTTCAATATACGGAATGGACAGTATTAAAGAAGCGCCATTTGAAAAAGAATGGGGATCGTTATCGGATCAGTCCGTGGCAGATGATATGGAAGGACGACAATTATTATCTGGTGGGAGTAGATGAGACAAGCGGCATTGTGAAGCATTATCGTGTGGATAAAATGCTGAAGGTCGTTATGGAGAAAGAAAGCAGGAATGGCACAGAGATTTTTGAAAAGTTTGATGTGGCAAGGTTTGCTTCCGGTACCTTCGGAATGTTCGGTGGGCAAGAAGAAACTATCAGTCTGGAATTTGAAAACCGTCTGGTTGGGGTGATACTTGATCGTTTTGGCCAGGACATTATGGTTATGGCGAAAGATGAGGAGCACTCTGTTACCAGAGTTAAGGTAAGTGTAAGTACCCAGTTTTATGGCTGGCTGGCAGCTCTTGGCAGTGGCATAAGACTGGTTTCACCAGAGAATGTGCGTAAAGAATACCTGGACTTTTTGAGGAAAGCCCTGGAGAACTATGAAGGGTAAGAGCATGACGGTAAAATCCAGATTATTGGAATTATTGGAACAGCACAAAGGTGAGACTTTATCTGGCGAGGATATTGGAAGAGAATTATCCTGTACAAGGGCAGCTGTGTGGAAGGCTGTGAATAGTCTTCGACAGGAGGGATATCATATTGAGGCTGGCCCTAATAAGGGATATATGCTGGCAAGAGAGAGCAATCTGATTTCAGCAGAGGGAATCCGTCTGTTTTTGAAGAATCCGCAGGCTGAGATCAGGATATTTGATGAAATAAGTTCAACAAATCTGGAAGCCAGACGAATGGCAGTAAGTGGACAGGCGGGACACGGTTCTTTTGTGGTTGCAATGGAGCAGACTGCAGGAAGAGGTCGCAGGGGACGGATGTTTTATTCACCTAAGGGCAGTGGAATCTATCTTAGTATACTTCTGGAACCACATGAGACATTGGAGGGAAGTCTTCTGATTACTACTGCTGCTGCAACAGCTGTATATAAGGCTGTGAAAGAGGTGTGTGGTGTAGAACTTGGAATTAAGTGGGTGAACGATCTTTATAAGGCAGACCGCAAGGTGTGCGGAATTCTTACAGAAGCTGTAACGGATTTTGAAAGTGGAAATATTGAGTTTGCCATAGTTGGAATTGGATTGAATCTTTATGTAGAAACAGAACAATTTCCGGAGGAATTGCGGGATGTGGCTGGAGGAATTTATGAGGACTATAAATCTGCCGGTGAAGCAGACCGGAATCGGCTGGTTGCTCAGATCGTGAACTATCTTCTGGAGGAAACAAAGGAACTGAAGCTATCTGAGGAATATGTAAAACATAACATTGTTCCGGGACATGAGATTACGATTATAGATAATAAGAGCAGCAGAGGCGCAAGAGCGCTCTCAATCTGTCCAGATGGAAAACTGTTGGTACAGGAGCGTAATGGCGTTAGAAATAAGCTTTCGTTTGGAGAAGTATCATTAAAAATACCGCCGATGAAAGAATAGATGTAAACGGAAGAAGGAGCATATATGTACGAAACTAGGAAATTATATTACGAAGATGTTTATAAGAAGGAATTTACAGCTAAGGTTCTGGATTGTCGTGAAGGTAAAAAAGGCTATGAAATAATTCTTGATCAGACTGCTTTTTATCCGGAAGGCGGTGGTCAGCCAAGCGACACGGGTGTATTAGGGGATACGAAAGTAAAAGAGGTTCATGAAAAGAATGGAGAACTGATTCACTATACAGATGGACCTCTGGATGTGGGAACTGAGGTTATGGGACAGATCAACTGGAACAGAAGGTTTGATCTTATGCAGCAGCATTCCGGAGAGCATATTGTAAGTGGACTTGTTCATGAAATTTTCGGATATGATAATGTAGGCTTTCATATGGGGAGTGATGTGATTACCATTGATTTCAGCGGAATGCTGGATGAAGAACAGATGGCAGAGATAGAAGCGAAGACAAATCAGATTATCTGGGAGAACAAAGCTGTTGAAATTTTTTATCCTACGGAAGAGGAATTGAAGAAACTGGATTACAGAAGCAAGAAAGAACTTTCAGGATGGGTGCGCATTGTGCGTTTTCCAGGAGCCGATACCTGTGCTTGCTGTGGCACTCATGTAACCCGTACAGGAGAGATTGGAATGGTGAAGCTACTTTCTGTAATGAAATTCCATGAAGGTGTCCGAATGGAAATGTTGTCTGGAAAGCGTGTGCTTGATTATCTGAACATGGTTAATGAGCAGAATCGTCAGATTTCTGTAAGGCTTTCCGCGAAACCGGATAAGACGGCAGTTGCAGTTACAAGACTTCAGGATGAGAACTTTGCTCTAAAGGGACGAGTACACGCATTAGAGGAAGAAGTTATTGCCGGAGAAGCTGCGAAATGGGTCGATAAAGAGAATGTTCTTTTATTTCAGGAAGGCATGGAGGCAGGAGGTGTGCAGAAGCTTACGGATGCCATTTTACAGGTTTGCAAGGGGCGCTGTGCTGTGTTTTCGAGAAATGCAGATGGAAGTTATAAATATGCAATGGGAGAAATTGATGGAGATTTGCGTCAGTTCACTAAGGATATGAATGCAGCACTGAATGGAAGAGGTGGTGGAAAACCATTTTTTGTTCAAGGATCTGTTCAGGCCTCAGAGAAAGAAATTCGAGCTTTTTTCGATAAATAGAATGAGGTAATAGAATGAGGTAATAGAATGAAAAGGTTAGGAGAATGTCATGCGCATGTTCTTATGAATGGCCTGAATTACAAAGAGGCGATTGCCATTCATAAAGGGCATATAGATGACAATGCAATACGAAGAAATCTAAGTGCCTACCAGAAACAGAACATTACTTTTGTAAGAGATGGCGGAGACGCTTTGGGAGTATCCAGACGGGCGAAGGAGCTGGCTGGTGAATATGGAATTGATTATCGGACTCCTGTTTTTGCTATTCATAAAAATGGCCATTATGGTTCTATTGTGGGGAAAGGATTCTCAAATATACAGGAGTATTATGCATTGGTAAAAGAAGCCAAGAAGAAAGGTGCTGATTTTATTAAGATCATGACTACCGGCCTTTTGGATTTTAACAATCACGGACAGGTTACCGGGATACCGCTTGATAAGCGGGAAGTTATGGAGATGGTGCATATTGCGCATGAAGAAGGCTTAGCAGTCATGAGTCATACAAACGGTGCTTACGGTGTGCAGGCAGCTCTGGAGGCTGGTGTGGATTCTGTAGAACATGGGAATTATATTGACGAAGAAACGATTAAGAGACTGGCAGACAGTGATACAGTCTGGGTACCAACTCTTGTGACGGTTCGAAATCTCAGAGGCTGTGGAAGATATGAGGAAGAGGTTATTGCACCTATTATAGAGCTTGCCGAGGAGAATCTGCGTCTTGCGTGGAAATATAAGGCAAAGGTTGCCCTTGGAAGTGATGCCGGTGCATATATGGTTCCTCATGGGAAAGGAATATTGGATGAATATAATGCATTTTCAGAGATCCTTGGACAATCGGAACCTGTATACGCTTGGCTTGCAGATGGAGAAAAAAGAATTCAGGACACCTTTAGGCGTCCTGAATGTTAATTGCCGTATAGATATTGGATTCCCTTGACTTGGCAGGGTCAAAGGTGATGCAGATATTGGATCCCGCTTCCAGATTGCTGGTAGAAGTGTCTCTTGCTCCTTCTGTAAAACAGGTTATAGTTGCACCATCACTGGTCTGGAGTGTTACAGTATTTGCAGTATGGCCGATGACTGTACCACTGACTGTATAAGAGAGATTGCGTCTGCCAAGTGAGTTAGGATCATCTCCTGTGACTGCTGTAACAGTGACTCCATTCAGTGTATTTTCCTGAGACTGTCCATTGTAAGTGAGAGTTACGTAGGAGCCTGGAGCTGTTCCGCCTTTAAAATAGGACGGGATTTGTGAAATATCCACATTTATGGAGGAACTTTCCCCAGAGGGCAGAACCGTTAGGACATTAGTAGAAAGATTCTGAATAGCTGCGTGGAGCTTCTGCTCTTTGGAAGCTGTATCTTCAGATTCCTGGCCAGGCTCAGGAGAAGGAGTTGGTTCCGGCAATGTAAGTGGATCAATATCGGAGATGCTGAGCACTTTCAGATGGCTGGCGTTAAGGGTTGTACCTGCCTGGTCTGAATTGGAGGTGAATTTTCCTTTAAAATAAATGTATACCCATGTTCCGGTGTGGATACCGTTCTGATAATATTGTTCAGTTCCGGTTATTGGATAGGTGGCTGTTTTGCCCTTTTTATTTTTGATGGTAATTGTGTTGGGGGTGAGACTTTGAACTTCACCATAAGCTTTACGCGTTTCCAGCTGATTTTTCTTGTGGAAGTCATCCACTACTTTCAGTGCTTTGACAGTGCTGGTATCGTCGCTGGCAAGCTGCCCCTCATAGATGACACTGATTTCATCCCCTGTGATCATACCGTCTTCACATTCTAATGTAGCCTGAGACAGATCAAAAATATAGGTCTTCTCCTGACTTTCCATTGTGAGAGTGATTCCGGTAAAATCTTGAAGAGTACCTTTTATTTCATCCATATAAACACGTTGTTTAGGTGTTTCAGAAGTTTCCTGTGCTTCGTGGCTATCTGTCTTAGAGTCCGTGTAGCTGGTAAGGATATCACCGGCAGTACATCCGGACAGAGAGAAAAGAAGGCAGGAACTGATAAATAGCGGTGTAAGTTTCTTCATTTTTGTTTCATATCCTCCGAATCCAGAAAGGGTACAGGGAGAAAATCGAAAACCTGTCGGTATGCATCCCATTCCTCCAGGTTATCAGACATACGGTAGCCTAGTCCTGTACATTCTGTAGTTGCGTTGGTATTTAGGTAATTATCATAAAATATATTATAGGGATTTTGAAGATTGGGATGCCTGTTTCCGGAATAGCTCCGAGACGATTCTTTACTCATAAATAGCAGCTCCTTTTTGAATATTTTCTCTGGATATCTCCAGGATATATTTAGAATATGCGAAAAACTGAGGAGTATACACTATCTATGAGCAATATCTGTTAGTATCTTCAATGTGAATATTATAACAAATACATATTGAAATTTCTATATTTTGTGCTATAATCGTGTTAAATAAATAATAGCGAAGTAGGAATTTATGCGTTAAGTGTTCATTGGCTGGGGAGTCGCCGTGAAACGAAAAGCAGTTAGATTGCTTACGATATATTTTCCGCACCCGTTGCTACATATGAGAACATCTCATAATGTGGAGGGATTATTATTTATGGTAACTACTCTGTTATTTTAATCATTATGGAGGTGTTTTTATTATGCATAAAAACAAACAGACATGGAGTGTTAAGACACTTGTATTCCTGGCGCTTTTGGTTGCAATCCAGCTTGTATTGTCACGAGTGCTGGTAATCGATCTTGGTGTATATCGTATTACACTTGGAACTATTGCTACTGTGTTGGCAGGTCTTTGGATGGGACCTGTAGCTGGTGGTATGGAAGGTGCAATTGCTGATATTATCGGTTGCTTTATGAAAGGTTATGGGATTAATCCCTTGATTACGTTATCTGCAATAACTTGGGGTGTGGTTGCAGGAGTTGCAGGTAAGCTTATGACTGAAAAGAGCAGAAAGGTAAAAACAGGGATTATGTGTGCGGCAATTGTAATTGCCGGAGTGGTTGGAACTCTCGGGCTGACAACAGCAGGACTGGTAATGATTGGAGCGAATTTCTATGCAATTATGCCGGGACGTCTTGTGCAGTTTGCAATTATGACTCCAATTTACTGTGTGCTTACAAGCATTCTTTATTTCAGTCCACTTACAAGTATGGTTGTTGGCAATATCAGACCAGCGAAGCTTGAGAAGAAGACGGTATAAAAACCATTTTACGTAGTCAAGCTTTGGTTAAAAAATAAGATTCCCCAATAAAAGAGACTGTGATCAGTTTGAGACTATGACAAACTGATCATAGTCTTTTGTTTTTATGCCTGAACTCGGAACCAATAGGTATATAGATAATGAAGTCCCAAGGATTCATAGAGCGTACGGGCTGGCGTATTACCTTCTACTACCTGGAGATAAACTTTTGTTGCCCCTTTCTTTTTTCCTTCTTTCAGAAGTGCAGTGCAGATTTGGCGGGCGTATCCATTGTGACGGAAGTCATCGTGGACATGAATGGCGTACAAACCAATATAATTACGATCCAGGATTCCAAGACCGGTGGCTATGATTTTTCCGTTGTCCCAGATTGAGGCACACACGGTATCTTTTACAATAGCATGATACATAGACGGTACCACTGCTCTGTGTACCGGATTCACAGTTCCTTTTAGGTCAAAAAGACTTTTAATCCAGATGTCAGGGATATCGTCTGTGAGAGTGACCAGATTGCAGGGGGCAGATAAATCAGTACCATCCAGGGAAGCGGCCATAACATTGGTGGTGTGCTGAATTTCGTAGCCACGATTTTCCAAAAGGTAATCAAAATCAGGAGAAACCAGGGGGCTGATTTTAAAAATAGCCGGACTGCCAAGACGGGCATATTCTGCTTCGCAGAAAGAAACCTTTTCTCGCCAGGAAAGGGTAGAGGTTCCGAATTGCTCTACGCTGTTAGTTCTATGCGTATAAAAATAAGAAAAACGGAGAATCCATCCATCGTAAAGCTCCATTTTATGAGATGGCCATGCGTTTAGTGACATATCTTCAATTTCTTTAATGATCTTATCCATGAATAAACCTTCTTTGGCATTAAATTTTACGGTAATTATACATAATTGAATCTGGCAATGCAAGCAAAAATAGAAGGCTTAGGATATACCAAAAGATAACAAGAGGGGATATAATCTGTCTGCAAGAAATTTTTGCCCCTGACAGGTGAGATGAATACCGTCTGTTGTAATTGAAGAATATCCATATTTGCGTGCCTCTTCATTCAATTCCTGGTGGAGTGTAAGATAAGGCAGCCGAAACTCCTTTGCCAGCGTCTGAATGTTGTTTGCCATGTCCTGGCGAAAAGGAAGCCAGGTATGATAAAATGCAGGCCATGGAAAAAGAAAAGGTTCCATTAAAATAATTTTTGAGGTATGTTTTGTTAATATTGTTAAGAGTTCTGCATATTGTGATTGAAAAGACTGTTGCATCATATTCTGCTGTTTCTCTGTTCTATGTGTATTTAACATCATTCCAATGTCGTTGATTCCTATCAAAATCGTTATAATATTACCAGATAAATCTGCATCTCTCTGTGTTTTCTGAAGAAGTCTGCCTACGGTGAATCCATCTATGCCCTGATTGCGTACATAACAGTCTATTCCTTCTGAACAAAAACGCTCTGATAGCATTTTTACATAGCCATTACCGAGAAAATCGTCAGAAAAACAATGATAACAGTCTGTAATGCTGTCACCTAAACATGTCAATATTGTCATAATTTCACCTCCTGTGAATATTATACTCTATTGGTGAAGCAGTTTATAGTTTTTTTATAAAATTTGTAAAAAAAAGACTGGACAAATAGAAACGAAACACCTATAATAAGATTCACCAGAAGTCATCTGGTATCGAAGGTCATCCTTTCGGATTGACTATTCCCTATTCTACGAAAGATAAGATACAAGCTGTTTTTGCGTCAAAATACTTAGGATATCCCCTGTTAGGAGTAACCGCTATAATAAAAGAAGGGATGAATCCGTCTATGGTTTTTTACAGAATATTTCCTGCTATTGTGGCAGGCTGTGCCGTCCTGATGGATGTTCAGAGGACGAAGGTAGACAATGGCTGGCTATTGTTTTGTGTCCTGGTCAGTTTGTTTACAAGGCTATGGGAAATGGATGTGGGTGTTCTGGTCTGTTGGGTAAGTGGGTTGCTGCTTCCTGCATTGATTCTGGGAGTAATGTTTGCATTCAGAATGCTGGGAGCTGGAGATATTAAACTTTTGTGTGCAATTGGCAGTATACTTGGACCGGTAAAAATTCTAAAATGCATTTCCTATTCCTTTCTGATTGGAGCTGTTATAGCTGCAGCGCTTATGGTTTCAAATGGCATTGTCTGCCAGAGATTTCTTTATTTATTTCGTTACATTCGTGCTTATTCTAAAACAGGAAAAAGAGAACCTTATGGTAAAAGCGGTATGCCGCTGGAAAACTTTCATTTCACAGTCCCAATATTTTTAAGTGCATTGCTTTATGCAGGAGGTGTCTATTGAATAAGAATATTTTTGCAGTCTGTGACCTTGAGGTGGATTATGCCCTGAATTTTATGGATTATTTGAATCAGAAGAAAAATATTCCATTCGAGATTCAGGCATTTACAAATGTGGAAAGTCTGATCACTTATGGGAAAATGAATCACATTGAGTTGCTGTTGATTTCCCAGAAGGCTATGTGCCGTCAGGTACAGGAATTGGAAATTGGTAAAATTGTTATACTTTCGGAGGGCGTGCACCCTCCTGAACTTGACCGCTATCCAAGTGTATACAAATATCAGGCTTCCTCAGATGTGGTGCGGGAGGTGATGGCTTGCTATGGAGTTGAGAAGGCTGTGGCACCGGCAGCTTTTCCGATACTGAAGAAGACTACAGAAATATATGCGGTTTATTCACCCTTGGGACGCTGCCTGAAAACTTCTTTTGCACTTACTTTAGGACAGATACTGGCAAAAGATAGGGCTGTTTTGTATCTAAACCTGGAAGAATATTCGGGATTTGAGGAAATGATGGGAAAAGGCTTTGCGCAGAATTTAAGTGATCTTCTTTATTTTGTAAGGCAGGAGAACGGAAATCTGATTCATAAGATGAATGGCATGATACAGACTGTTAATAATCTGGATTATGTTCCGCCGGTACGTACGCCAGAGGATATCCGTGGAACTGCGTGGGAAGACTGGGAAAGACTGATACAGGAGATTGTGATCCACAGTAATTATGAAATTGTAATTCTGGATATGGGAGGGGCTGTTGAGGGAACTTTTCAGATGCTGGATATGTGTCGGCGGATATATATGCCTGTTATGTCGGATACAGTATCTGTATCAAAAGTGGCTCAGTTTGAAAATCTGGTAAGAATCTGGGATTATCCCCAGATCCTTACCAAAACGGTTAAAGTACGTCCTCCGTTTCATGGTGGAAATGTTGCTCCGGAGAATTACATAGAGGGACTTTTGTGGAGCGAACTTGGAGACTATGTCAGAGAGGTTTTGAGGGAAGGATAAGGAATGAGTCAGGAAATATTTCGTAAATTGAGAAAATTACTCATGAATAAATTAGACGTATACAGAGAACTTACAGATCAGGAAATACTTGAGACGATTGATGAATTGATCGTAAATACGCTGCGTGAATCAGGGGTAAGCTTGAAGGAAAAGGTACAACTGCGTCAGGAATTATTTTATTCTGTACGAAAATTAGATGTTTTGCAGGAATTGATTGAAGACGAAACAGTGACAGAAATTATGGTAAATGGTCCGGATTCTATTTTTGTAGAACGCAAAGGAAAGCTGACCAGATGGCCGAAATCATTTACCGATCAAGAGAAACTGGAGGATGTAGTTCAGCAAATTGTGGGGAAATGCAATCGTATTGTAAATGAGTCCAGCCCTATTGTAGATGCAGAATAGAAAAATTAAATACTTTATAATATAGCGTATATGAGTAAGTAAGAGGAAAGAGAAATCCCCTTCCCAACAAGGATTTCAGGACAACACAGCCCCAGAATCGTTATAAACGTTTGAAACACAAAAAATCAACGATATAAAAGTAAATGACAAAGGATAACGTTTATTTTTGATAAGATTGTAAAGCTGTATCTGCAGGTGCTATAATGGTAAAAAGCAATGAGGAAGGAGATTCCCCTATGAACCAGACTGAATTAAGCTATGAACTACCGCAACCAAAGAAACAGGAAGTAATTGAAAAGATACTCCCGCAACTGCTCCATATCTTTGGAAAGCATGTTGTAAGGATTGTATCTTTTGACCATGACGATCTAAGCTACATTAACCTGGCAGTTCTGTTAAAAGACTATAGTACGGAGTTGTACAAAAACGATATGACTGCAGTTCACGCTGTTACCGAATCCATCAATGAGAATGTTTGTCTGTTATCAGTTATTGCGATTGATAATGATACGTTGAAAAATCATGTCCTGTTCCCAGAAATCAATGCCGGTACAGAGATTTACAGAGCATAATCAGAGAGGCCTGAGGGTCTCTTCTTTTTACTCTTTTGCATCAACAGCATATTTATCATTATTTGGATTGCACTGATCAGCATGATTATCTAAGTTTGCCTGATGAGCAGGATTGTTTGGATTATTCTGATTCGCATAATTATCAAGCTGCTCTTTTGTATGAGTATATCCGGAAACTCCTTTTGACATAATGTTTCACCCCATTTCTATTATTAAGAATTATTTCTGTAGTTGCTTTGCCTGACCATTCACCCATTGATCAAAAGATTTTTTGGAAATTCGGTATGATTTTCCTATTTTGAAGATAATGAATGGTTCCTGTTTTTGATAAACTGCGCCTATGAACTGATAGACTGCAGTACGGCTGATCTGCAGCATTTCCTGTACTTCTGTAATTGTATAAACCTGTTTTTCCATATAAAGTTACCTCCCGAGCTTTCATTTATTTTAATATGTTATTTTTTCTAAAAAGTGTCATAAAAAGAAAGGAATAGCTTTAACGACTATTCCTTTCTTTAACATCCATGAGTGCATTTAGCTTGGCTCTGTTGTGCGTTGGACTGTAAAATTGAGGATTTGTTGGAATATATTCCACCGGAAGAAAAATAATTGCAATCATCTGTCGTGATGTTGGTATAGAAAAAAAGGCTACACTTTTCGCAATGCGGGAAGGTAGTCCTTTTATAGTGAAGATTAAACATGAAAATTAAGGTCCTGGCACTTTATCAGACGGTAATTTGGAACCATGCATGCCTCAAGAACTTCATGTAAATGCTCCCTTTCACTTTCATCGTAATAAGTCACATCTACCTGATTTAATTTCCCAGACTCTTGCAATCCACTAATGCGTACCAATATATGCTCATCAATGATTCCACCAAACGCAGCTTTTTGGTATCTCGGGTATTTTTCCTGGAGCTGACTGATATATCCAGAATTTTTAAATCCCATGCCATAGATCAGCATATTGTTCATGTTTAACTCTGAGTTAAAAAAGAAATTAAAATCAAAGTAGGAAGAACAATCATAATAAGCGCGTAATTGTTGTATAAGATTAAATTTTCCAATACCATTACATCCCCATATGTATTTATAGTAATGATTCCTATCATCATTATAAGAATGAAATACGATATCATTATAGTCTTTAATATGAGGAAGAAAACGTCCATGAAGATGTTCTGGATGTAAAGAGTCTGCAAATAGATCAAAATTTGTTGTATAGATGTATCCTGGCTCTGTGACTATTCCAGCTACCTGTTGGTAAAAAGTATTTATTCTGTTGTTCAGATCTTGATATTCCAAATATTCTGACAAAATAATCCACCATGCATTATAAAATAGTGGAAAAACCGTTTTTACCCTTTTAAGTAAGTCATCTTTTTTATCAAATAGTGTTGCACCTAAAAAGTATTCGAGATCAGATGAATAGGTTTGGAAATAAATGTTTAAATCATCTTTGATCATTTCAAATTTCTGATGCTTATATTTGTCTTTTCCATACATTGCAGTATATAATTTATTTTCTTCTCTTTGAGATATACCCCCTTTGATCCATTCCTTTAAAAATGAATCGATGGATAAAAGATAGCACTTATTTTCAGGTATGTATGGCTTCAGTTGATACAATAGATTGAGAGTTAGGCCGTTTCCAAATAATAACGAATTGTATTTCAAATAAACATCTCCTTTGTTAATTCTGTACGTCGTTGCGTCCAGCATAGTAAATAAGACTTTCCATACGTTCCTGACGGGATAAAATGCAGGCAATATAATCATCTATTACACGACGGGTATTGTGTGGAATACGAAGGCTGTTATAACGCTCTTCTAATTCCAACAGGTCAGCATTATCCTGTGCGATATCCGGCTCCATATTGATTTTTTTCATGCTGTGCTTTCTGACAGCTTCTGTTTCAGCACATACCGTGCGTTCTGTAGTATCCAATATAATTTCCTCATTCTTTCCATTTTGATAATCATAGAATACTATACATAGGCATCGACAACAATAAAAATCGTTCGCCTGAGTTCGACGGTCTTCGACAAAAAGGAGATCCCGAAAAAAGAATCTCTTTTTACCTAGCGTAACGGACAATCAGATATTTTTATATTTTGAGCCAATTTATCATAACCTAAGTGTCTGCAATAATTTTCTAGGTCTCTTTTGCTTTGAAGCGAACGAGGTCCGATGATAATTGAACTGATAATATCTTCCATTTTCATCTTTTCTTCCTCTAAGAGTTTGTTCAAATTTAAAACGTATACTTCTTTTATTATGTTGAATGTTTTGTATGAAATATGCGGGTCATCATCCATTATAAAATATGGTGCAATCCGGACTTCTTTTTCAGAAACAAAAGATGGATGCTTATGAACAAAACCACATAGGACCAGATTGTCAATGAACCCGTCTAAGTTGGAAAAACCTCCTAAATTCTCAGTTTTAATATAAGAAGATAATAATTTGTATAATTCATGATCCCTGGTTTCCTGCGTGTAATACTGCTTTCCCATAGTCACTCCATGATAATACAGTAAATTATGTAAAGCTTCTGTATTGAACTCTATTGCAACCCCCGTCCATAATCTGCATAACGGTCCCATTGGGCAGCATCATTCAACGAAGATATGAAAAAAATTGCTTATGACCTTGAAATAAGCAAAGGATATAAGATATAATATATTACAATGTGTTTATTGTGAAGATAATATTGTTCCAACTGAAGATGAACTTTTAAAACTTGAAGATGCTCATTACAGAAAAATAGATTTAAGTGATGGAATATATGTTGTAAATATGGATGGTTATATTGGAACATCTGTGAAAAAAGAAATTGAGTATGCTGAAAGGCATGGAAAAGAAGTGTTGTATCATTACAATCAGTAGATTTTAATTCATAAAACAGTTAGATAAATTCTTTAGGTTAGAATCGATGATGGGGTAAACGAAAAAGCAGTTTTGGCATTCCAGTGAACTGCCCCTTCGTTTACTCCATTTTCGATTTGACCTAATTGAACAAAGTGAGCGTCCGGGTAGTTGCTACCTATGGACTTTCAATCTTTTGTTCTTATCCATAATTATACAGGATTTCCTGTGCAGACGCTACAGAAATCAAGTGTTTTCAGATAAATAGGTACAACAATAAAACCTCAGGATTTTGAGGCTTAAAAACATATAAAAGATTTGGATTTTAACACCTTTGCGGTATTCTCAGTTGTGGTTTTCCAAGATGTCCACCGCAGGATTTACATACACAGATGTTTATCCCGTATAGCTGTTTCAGTATTTCCGGCATCTCTTTATCCCTGAGCTTTGAAAGATATTTTTTACATCCAATGAGATTCCGACATAAAGTGAGTTTTTTGTGCTTGCTGCGGGAACAAAGAAGTCCATAATGCCGGATTCTGACAAAACGTCTGGGTGGCACATGCATCAGAAAACGCCGTATAAATTCAATGCCGGAAATGGTCAGTTCCTTCCATTGTCCTTCTTTCCGGTAATCCTTAACGGAAAAAGTAACATTTTCATCATCCATATGGATGATGCGGTGATTGCTGATAGCGATCCTATGGGTATACTTTCCAAGGTAATTAATCACAGATTGTGCACCGTTAAAAGTTTTCTTACAGTAAGGAACCCATTCTGCTTCATAACAGGAATCTATAAGTTCTTTGAATTCATAATGATTACGGTATTTTTCTGCTGTTCCATGAAACTCAAGCTGATCTGTATTCCAGAGATTTTTCAGTTCATCCATATATTTACCACGAAATACTTTGGAGATAGCCCATATAGGGAGAAAAAACTCCGTACCATTATCTTTCCACTCATTTTTCGGTGTCAGTCCACCGCCGAGCAGTATCGTATGAATATGAGGGTGGAAGTTCATTTCAGAGCCCCATGTATGAAGGATGCAGATATAACCAACGGAAGCTCCGAGGTGCTTTGGGTCTGATGTAAGTTCTTGAATGGTAGCAGAGGCTGCATGATAGAGCGTGTCATATAACAGTTTCTGGTTACTGTAAATGACCGGATTCAGAATGTCAGGGACTGTAAACACCAGATGGAAATAAGGTGCATCAAGTACATCTTCTCTGCGGGCATCCATCCACATTTCCTTTGGAATAGCCTGACACATGGGACAACAGCGGTTACGACAGGAATTATAATGAATCTGGACAGCACCACAGTCTTCACATACACTGATATTTGCGCCATAGGCTCCTGTTTTGCAGTTCAGGATGTTCCGGACAGCTTTTGCCTGTTCCGGGGATGGAGAATACTTTTCAAGGTATGCCGGATAAAAACGTCGGAAAATATCCTGGACGGTGGGTTTATTCATGGCCAGTACCTTCTTTCCTGTCAAAAGGGCTTTGAATGCCCATGAGGGATTTGTTGCTGACATGAAGATAAACTTCCGTAGATTTCGGATCACGGTGTCCAAGCAGAGCTTGAATGTTCTGCCGTTCTATGCCTTGTTCCATCAGATGGGTTGCAAAGCTATGGCGGAGACAGTGAGGGGTTGCTGCTTTTGGAAGTTCTGCATCAGCTACTGCCCGTCGCATTACCTGTTCCAGAGTACTGACTGTTAGATAATTACCGGTAAATTTATTCGGAAACAGGATGCCACGGGGACGTCCTTTCTCAAACCAGTATTGTGTAAGGATATCCAGACACCGTTTAGAAAGAATTGTATAGCGATCCATCCTGTTCTTCGTATCCCGGACATGGATCTGCATATTTGAACGGGAAATATCATCATAATGAAGGTGGATCACTTCAGAAACCCGCATCCCGGAAGAATACATCGTTGCAAACATGGCTCTATATTTGATATCATCAACAGCTTCTAATAGACGGTCTATTTCATCAACAGTCAGTACGGTCGGAAGCTTGTGTTCCAGAATCATACGTGGAACTGTGATATCATCCCAAAGGATATGCAGGACATTCCGATAGAAAAAACGGATGGCAGAATTGTAAAGATTCAGAGTTGTGGCTTTCAGTCCTTCCTCTTTTTTTGCAAGCAAAAAAGCCCTGACATCCTGACAGGTAAGTTCTTTGGGATTCTTATTCTGATATTTCAGAAAGTAAGAAACATAGTTTTTATAGCAACTGATGGAACGTTCTTTGAGGTTACGGATTTTCCCGGCTTCCTCAAGCTGTTCTAAATATTTTTCATACATAATAAAATCCTCCATATAAAATCAGTAGTTATCAGAAACACTGCTTTATACGGAGGGGCATTGGGGTCATAAAACCGCTTGCCAACCAAGTGGAATGGTGGTATTCTTTTCATAGGCAGTGGAGAGGTCGATCCTGTTTGATTGTTATTTTGTGGTGATTTAACAATACTACTTTTAGGACTTGCTTTCCACTGTTTTATTATATAAAACAGAAAATCGCTATGCCACAGCCTTGGCAGGCCATCGCGTAGCGATTTTGTTCAATTTGAATTTGACGAGGTATTGATAGAATGGTAGAAGTAAAATTTTATGACAATGTCGCAGATGAATTTTTGAAGT